>JACDAS010000253.1 GCA_013695295.1 Actinomycetota bacterium
GCGGTCAGTGAGACGTCGGGCTCGGCTCCCGCCTCCGCGAAGCCGCCGTCTGCCAGCTGGCCGCGCAGGAGGAAGTCGGTCGCGCCGGCGACGGGGCCCGCGCCCGCAGGGGTGGCGATCGCAAGCGCGAGGCAGAGCAGGGCGGCGAGCCGCGTCACGCCCAGACCACCTCCGCTCGCACCCGCCGCCCGTAGCGCTCCAGCAGCCGGCGGAGCTCCGGCCCGGCGACCAGCGCGATCGCGAGGTTGCCCGCCGCATGCGAGACGTCGAACCAGAAGCCGCGCGCCACCAGCACGGAGAGCGACGCCCACGTGTGCGGGAAGAAGCTCCACCACTCCCAGAGGTCCATCGAGACGCTGAAAGCGAAGCCGAGGACGAGGCAGAGGAGGGCGAAGGGCACTCGGCGGCGGCCGATCGGCGCAGCGAGCGCGCCAACGACCCCACAGCCGCCCCAGAGCAGCATCTGCCAGGGCGTCCAGGGGCCCTGCCCGAGGAACACATTCGAGAGGAGTGCGGCCAAGGCGCCGACCGCAAAGCCCGAGCGAGCGCCGAGGGCGACGCCGGCGGCAACCGCGACGACGGTCACGGGCTGCACGCCGGGAATGGCCGCGAACAGGACTCGCCCCGCGGCCGCCGCCGCGCCGAGGGTCGCGATCAGCGCGAGCTCCGACGTCCTCCCGGGCGCCGCCTCGAACCACACAGCGCCCGCGACGACCAGTGCGGCGGAGACGAGGAGCAATGAGAGGGCCGAGCCCTCCGGTGACAGGGCCGACCAGGCGCCGGCGGCGAACGCGGCTGCCGCAGCCGCGAGCAGGACCGCTCTAGGCAACTAGTGCCTCGTCCAGTGACGTTGCCGAGCTTCTGGATCGCGAGCACCAAGCCAGGCTAGGACGCAGGGAGCCCTCGTACCCTCAGGTACGGGGGCGACTGAGGACGACGCATGGCGCCGCGTGATCGCGGGCCAGGAGCCGGTGAACGTTGCTGGGCGAGGCGCTAACACCTCGCGCCCGGGACGGGCGAGCGAGACCGTCCGATCGGCGACGGCGGCGGCGAAGACCGGGTCGTGCGTGACCACGACCGTCGCACGGCCGGCGGCGCCGGCGCGGAGCAGGCGCACGAGGTCGTGCTTTCGCTCCGGATCCAGACCGCGCGTCGGCTCGTCGAGGACGAGCAGGTCGGGCTTCGTCGCCAGCACGCAGGCGAGCGCGACGCGCTCGCGCTCTCCGCTCGACAGGTCTCGGGGGTGCCGCTCCGCCGCGCCGGCCAGCCCGACCTCGGCAAGGGCGCTCAGAGCGCGCGCACGATCACCGCCGACGCCGAGAGCCACCTCGTCTCGCACGCGCTCGCAGATCAGGTGCCGGCCCGGCTCCTGCGTCAGGTACGAGGCGCGGCCGGTCCGCAGGATCGCGCCGGCGTCGGGCTCGAGCAGCCCGGTGACGAGCCTGGCGAGCGTCGTCTTCCCGGAGCCGTTCGGCCCTTCGAGGGCGACGATCTCCCCGCGGCGGAGCTCGAGCGCGAGATCCTCCAGGATGGGGAGGTCTTCCCGGTAGGCGAAGGTGACGCGCTCGAGCCGGCAGACGAGCCCCCCCGCCGGGCAGCCGCGGGGCGGCACCGGTGCCGGCCGCCGTGGCAGGTAGGCCGGCCGCTCGCGACCGAGCCAGCGAAGCGCCTCCTCCCTCGGCGCGTCGAGAAGCACGCGCCCCTCCTCGACGAAGATCACGCGGTCGACCGCCGGGAGCACGCGCTCCGGCCTCTGCTCGGCGACGATCACCGCCGCCCCCTCGCCCGCCAGCGACACGACGTCGCCGAGCTCGGCGTCGAGCTGCGAGGTCGGCTCGTCGAGGAGGAGGAGCCTGGGCTCGAGCGCAAGCACGGAAGCAAGGCAGACGCGCTGGAGCTCGCCGCCGGACACCTCCCCCACTCGCCGGCCGCCGAGCCGCGCGACGCCGGCGGAGGCAAGCGCCGCGCGCGCCCGCGGCAGGATCGCGTCCGGCGGTGTTCCCACGTTCTCGAGCCCGAAGGCGACCTCGCGCTCCACGTCCGAGAAGACGACCTGCTCCTCGGACTCCTGGAAGAGCGTCGCGACCGTGCCGGCGAGGTCGGCGGGCCGGGAGCGCCGCGTGTCCAGACCATCGACGGTGACGCTGCCCTCGAAGCGCCCGCCGTGGAAGTGCGGCACGAGTCCCGCAAGCGCCCGGAGGAGTGTCGATTTCCCCGACCCCGAGGGGCCGAGGAGGGCGACGCGCTCCCCTGCCTCCACCGTGAGCGACACGCCGTCGAGCGCGGGCCCCGGCGCATCGGGGTAGGTGAAGCAGAGATCGCGGACCTCGATGAGATGCTTGGTCAGAGCCACAGGGCTCCCGCGCCGATTGCCAGCGGCGCCGCGATCAGCGCGAGCCGGTCGCGCACCCGCCACGCCGGCGGGGGCACGCGCGTTGACCCCGGACGGCCGAACCCGCGCGCCTCCATCGCCTCGGCCACGTTGAGGCCGCGCTCGAGCGAGGTTGCGAGGAGCGGCGAGAGCAGGCGCGCGCGGCCCCGAACGCCGGTCACCTCGACCCCCCGGCCGCGAAGCGCGAGGACGAGACCGGCCGCGTCCCGCTCGAGCGTCGGCAGGAGCCGCGTCGCGAGCGCGACCGTCAGCGCCGAGCGCCGTGCGAGCCGCGCCGATGCCAGCAGGTCGTCGTGGTCGAGCAGCAGCGCGTAGGCCGCGAAGGCGAGGGTGACGGCCGCGAGCCGGAGCGCCTGGAAGAGGCCATCGGCGAGCTCCTCGGTCGTGACGTCGAGGTGTCCGAGCACGGGCACGACGGGGCCATTCCAAAGAGGGTGGCTTCCGATCGTCTCGACGAACGGGGTGATCACCAGGACGCCGGCCGCGGGGACGAGCGCGCCGAGCAGGTACACGGAGCGCCAGCGTCGGGGCGCAAGGAGGCAGGCGACGAGCAGCCCTGCGGCGATCGCCGCGACGGATTCGGTGCGCCCGGCCAGGAGGGCCGTCACCGCCAGCGCCGCGAGCAGCCCTGCGGCAGCGGCCGGCCTCATCGGCCCACCTCGTACCGGTAGCGAAACCGGCCGGGATCGGCGGCGAGCGCGCGCGCGCCGCCCTGGAGCATGAACACGACGGGGTCTCCAGCCGCCGAGCCGGCGACGAAAGTCGCCGAGAAGGCTTCCCGGCCGCCCGTGCCGAGCCACAGGACGTTCACGTTCTCCGGCAGGTCGGGCGAGCCGCCGCGCATGCGTCTGGCCTGCCCGCCGAGGACCCGCGCGAGTTTCCCGGCGGGCGCAGCGTCCTCCGCCCGGGTGTACACGACCAGCGCCGGCCGTCGCACGCCCCCGTACCCGTGCAGGAACGGCTCCGGGAACGCACCGACGACGACCGGCGCGCGTTGCCGCTTCGCCCAGGAGCGGTAGTCCCACCACTCGACGTCGCCGTCGCGGAGCGTGTACTCGCTCGCGCTGCGGTCGGCCTCGTAGCCGTTGACGAAGTAGAACCAGTCTCGCCGCGACGAGAGGCTTCCCTCGAGCCCGTCGATCGCCTCCACGAACCGGCCGCCGTAGCGCGTCTCCACGTCGGCGACCCGGTCGAGCGCCTGCATCGCCGTCAGGCCCGCCGGAACCTCCGAGACGACGAGCACGTGCGCCCCCTCGTCGCGGGTCACCCACACCGTCGCGGTGCCGCCCTGGCCCGCGACCTCCCCGCAGCCGCCGGCGAGGGCGGCCGCGAGGAGGAGCGGCAGGAGCCTGATCACGTCAGGGCGTTCGAGCGCACGTAGCCGCCGCGGACCGCCTTGACGAGCCCCCGGTGCGGCCCCGGGCAGGCGCGCCCGGCCTGCGTCTGGACGACGCGGCCGTCGACCTGGAGGAACGCGTCGGGCGGCGGGAGCGCCTTGCCCGCGTCGTCGCGGGCGACGACCCGGTAGCACCCGCGTGCCTCGCGCGCCAGGTGGAGCGTCGGCGGCCCGCCCGAGGGGCCGAACGTCGCGTGGTACCAGAGCACGGTGTCACCGTCTGCGAGCACCACCTTGTCGGCGCCGACCGGCGGCGAGACGCCGTTCACCTTGAACACCCAGCCGGTGGTCGCCGAGGCGAGATAGCGCCCGATCTGGTCGACGTAGCGACCGAACGACGTCGCCGCGACGTGGTAGTAGAACTCGCCGGCGAGACTCGCCGACTCGAGCGCCTCGAGGGCGTTCGCACCCGTAGCGCGGGGCTCGGTGGCCCCGAAAATGGTGGCGTTCCGACCTTCGACTCGCACGCGCACGAGCGCGCCCGGAGCCAGGGGCGCGAGTGTCGCCGCGAGGGCGAGCACCGCCAGGAATGCGAGGAGCTTGCGAGACACGAATCCTCCTTCCGCGAGGGGTCCGATCTGTCGCGGCGGGCGGCAGGTCTTCTGACTCGGGGCGCCCCTCCCGTCGCCTTCCCGACCTTGCGGCCAGTGGCACTACGGCGGGAGGCATCTCCCCTCACAGCGGCGGGACCGTCCCGGACTTGCACCGGGTTCCCTTGCCGCTCGCCGGTTTCGGAGCTGACCCTATCATCGGCAAGTGTCCGCGTCGCGCGCCGCCTGGCTCTGGCTGCCCGTCCTCGTCTGGGCAGGGATGATCTTCGCGCTGTCTGCGATCCCCTCGCTCGACTCGGGGCTCGGCTCGTGGGATTTCGCGCTCCGGAAACTGGCCCACGCGACCGAATACGCCGTCCTCGGCGCCCTCCTGCTGCGAGCAACCTCGTCGGAGACTGCGGCCTTCGCGGGAGGCATCGCCTACGCGATCACGGACGAGATCCACCAGACCTTCGTGGCGGGCCGGCACGGGGCCCCGCTCGACGTGGCGATCGACGGCGCCGGCGTGCTGATCGGAGTCCTGGTGGCCCGCCGGCTCGCACGGCGGTGAGGGCGGTCGCCCTCGATCTCGAGGCCGTCCTCGGCGACACCGGGCCGCTCTGGGATGCCTGGGTCGAGGATGCGTCAAGGCGCAGTCGGGAGGTGCTCGCCCTGCCCAGGGAGCGCACCGCCGCGGCGGCGGCGCTCGACGTCCGCCTCGGCAACTGGCGCGTCCTGCTCGAGCGCTTCGCCGAGGAGCGCGCGCCGGTCTACCTTCGCCCTCGGGCGGCGGTCAACGCTGCCCTGCGGAGCCTGCGGGCTTCGGATGTCCGCCTCGGGGGGTTCACCGACGCCCCGGCCGAGCTCGCGCGGGTGGCGCTCGCCCAGCTCGGCGCCGGCCGGCTGCTCGATCTCGTCGAGTGCGGCGCCGGCGCGCTCGAGCTGCTGCTCGCCGAGCTCGGCCCGGACACCGCGGTGATCCGCTCACGCGAGGCGCTGCTGGCCCTCGCTACCGAGTGAGGAGGTAGAGCGTCCCGTCGAGCGAGGTCGCGTAGAGCTCGCCTCGGGCGTCCTCGCCGAAGGACGACAGGCCCGCGAGCTTCTGCGCCTCCATGCGGACGGCGGCCTTGCCGCGGGTCATCCGGAGGCTCCAGAGGTTCCCGCTGCAGTAGTCGCCGTAGTAGTAGCGACCTCGCGCCGCCGGCACCGCCGCCCCCCGGTAGACGTAGCCCCCGGTCACCGAGCAGCCGAGCGAATGGCTGTAGACGGCGACGGGGAAGACCAGCTTGCCGACACTCGCCACCGCCCGGTCGTCGTAGCGGACGCGTCCCTCGTAGGCGGCCCAGCCATAGTTCTCGACCCCCGGGCTCCTGGCCGGAAGGTAGTCGATCTCCTCCCACTCGCCCTGACCGACGTCGCCGATGTAGAGATCCCCGTTCGCCCGGTCGAACGAGAACCGCCACGGGTTCCGGAGACCGTAGCCCTGGATCTGGGCCGTCAACCCGCGCCGGTTGACGTCGATCCGGAGCAGCTTGCCGAGCGGGCTGCCGAGATCCTGCGCGCGGTTCTCCGGGTCGCCCCCCGAGCCTCCGTCGCCCATCCCCACGTAGAGCCGCCCGTCGGGGCCGAACTGGAGCTGGCCCCCATTGTGGTTCGGGTACGGCTGCCTGACGAACAGGATCTGCCGCGCTGTCTTCGGGAGGGCCTTGACGCCGTCCGTCCGGTACTCGACCACGCGCGTGTGCCCGTCGGGGTCCGTGTAGTTCACGTAGACGAGACGGTTCTTCGCATAGGCCGGGTGGAACGCCATCGAGAGGAGCCCCCGCTCCCCACCGGCCGAGATCCGGCCGCGGAGGTCGAGGAAGGGCTCGGCACGAGCCTTCCTCCCCTGGAGGACGACGATTCGTCCCGCCTGCTCGACGACGTAGAGGCGACCGGGCTCGCTCCGCGGAGCGGTCACGTAGACCGGAGCCT
>JACDAS010000272.1 GCA_013695295.1 Actinomycetota bacterium
AGCTGCTGGCCGAGCGCATTCCGGACGCCGAGCTCGCCGTCCTCGAGCGGAGCGCCCACATGCCCTTCGTCGAGGAGACGGAGCGCTACCTGGACGCCGTGCGGCGCTTCGTCGCCGGCCCGGGCTAGAGCGACGACCACCGGCGGGCCGAGCTCCCCGGATCGCCCGCTCGCTAGAGCTTCGGCGCCAGCTCCTCCTCGAAGAAGCGGAAGAAACCCTCCTGGTCGGAGCCGACCTGGTGGAGGTACACGTGGTCGAACCCGGCCTCCTCGTACTCACGCACCTTCTCCAGGTAGCGCTCCGGGTCGGGCCCGCAGACCACCATCTCCGCGACGTCGTCGGGGCTCACCATCTGCGCCGCCTGCTCGAAGTGCTGCGGGAGCGGCAGCTCCTGCATCAGGTCGCCCTTGATCGCCGCGGTCGGCCAGATCTCGTAGGCCGTCTGCTTCGCTTCGGCCTCCGACGCCGCCCAGCAGACGGTCAGCTGCCCGTAGCGCGGCTTGTCGCCACCTCCGGCCTCCCGGAACGCGTCGACGATCTCCTGCTCGGGCGCGACCCCGACGAACGCGTCTCCGACGCGACCCGCAAGCTCCGCGGCCAGTGGTGCAGCCGCAGCGACCGCGATCGGCGGCGGCTCGTCCGGCAGCGTGTAGAGGCGCGCCTTCTCGACCGTGTAGTGCTGGCCCCGGTGAGTCTGGTAGCCGCCTTCCCAGAGCAGGCGGATCACCTCGATCGCCTCCTCGAGCATCTCCAGCCGCTCGTCGGGTGCGGGCCAGTGGTCGCCGAGGATGTGCTCGTTCAGGTTCTCCCCGGTCCCGACGCCGAGGAAGAAGCGCCCCGGCATCATCGCGGCCGAGGTCGCTGCGGCCTGGGCGATGATCGCCGGGTGGGTGCGCATCGTCGGGCAGGTGACGCCGGTGCCGAGCCGGAGCGTCTCCGTGGCCTGCGCGATCCCGCCGATCACGCTCCAGACGAAGGGGCTGTGGCCCTGCGCGTCGACCCAGGGATGGAAGTGGTCGGAGATCAGCGCGAACGTGAAGCCCACCTCCTCGGCCCGCCGGGCGTTCTCGACGAGCGCCGAAGGCGGGTGCTCCTCGGAGGAGAGGGCGTAGCCGAGCGCGGGCACGTTAGTCCTTCCGGGGCGCGGGCCCTTCGCCAGGGCGATCGGGCTCCGGACTGCCTCCGCGCTTGAGCAGCCCGAGCGCGCGGTTGCGAATCATGGCGCGGCGCCCCGCGCCCCGCTCCGGATGGAGGAAGTACTTCACGGCCATGCCCAGCAGGGCCATTCTCAGCATGTTTCTCATCGTCTACCCCCGGGTTTGTTTGCCGGCGTCGGCTACCCGCGCCCGGTGGCGCCGAAACGGCACCAGGCTCGTAGACTCGCCGTCAGTGTCATCCTGGTTCCCACGGACCGGCTCGTGACTGACGCGCCGGTTAGGCTCGGAGCCGGCGGCGGGCTGACTCCTAGACTCGCTGTCGGCCTTCACGGCCTGACCTGCACCCGTTCTGTCGCCCGCCGCCGTCCGAGGAGCACCAGCGTGACCTGATAGGAGCGTGGCTGAAACGCCCCCACTGAGGCCTGTCCGCTGGCACTCCGCCACGTGGCCACCTCAGGAAAGGGGACCGGGAGTGATCGTAATCGGAATCGATCCGCACAAGCAGACCCACACCGCTGTCGCCGTCGATCGGCAGAGGGGCGAGTTGCGCTCGGAGTTGACGGTGTCTGCCCGCCGGCAGGGCCACGAGCGGTTGCTCGAGTGGGCGCGCGAGCTCGAGTGCGGGCGCGTCTTCGCGCTCGAGGACTGCCGGCACGTCTCCGGCTCGCTCGAGCGCTTCCTGCTCCAGCGGGGCGAGCGGGTCGTGCGCGTGCCAGGAACGGAGCAGGATCCAGCAGCGCCTGCGCTGGCACCTGCACGACCTGGATCCAGAGCTGGAGATCCCCGCCGGCGCGCTCGACCGTCGCTGCTGGCTGGAGCGGATCGCTCGCCGCCTCGCCCGCGGCGAGCAGACGGCGCAGGTGCGGATCAGCCGCGAGCTCCTGCGTCGCTGCCGGGAGCTGACAGGGCGGGCGAACGAGCTCGAGCGTGAGCTGGCAGCGCTCGTAGCCAGCCAGGCCCCGGCGCTGCTCGAGTTGCCGGGCTGCGGCACGCTCACAGCCGCCAAGCTGATCGCTGAGGCCGCGAACATCGCGCGCTTCGACAGCGATGCCGCCTTCGCTCTGCACGGTGGCGTCGCGCCACTCGAGGCGTCTTCGGGGAGGAAGCAGCGCCATCGCCTGAATCCGTTCGGCAACCGCCAGCTCAACTGCGCCCTGCACCGGATCGCCGTCACGCAGGGACGCGGGCACGGGCCGGCGCGTGACTACCTCGCCCGCAAGGAAGGCGAGGGCAAGAGCCGCAAGGAGGCACTTCGCTGCCTCAAGCGACACCTGGCCCGTACCGTTTTCCGGATCCTGAAGACGCTCCCCCCGACCTCGTCGACCTCGTCGCAGCCCCTTGCGGCGGCACTCGACTTGACATAGGAGGAACGGGTGGCGGCCGAGCGGCGCATCGTGGCGATCGGAGGCTGGCCCTGGCAGGATCGCCACCAGGAGCGGCGCCTCCAGGAGTACCTGCTCGGCCTTGCGCGCGGCCCGCGGGTCTGCCTCGTCCCGACGGCGTCGGCCGAGGATCCCTCGTTCCTGCTGCTCGGCCACGAGCGTTGGGGCCCGCTCGCCGACACCTCGCACGTGCGCTTCTTCCCCTGGCCGCCCGACGACCTGCGCGAGCTCGTCCTCGCGCAGGATCTCCTCGTCGTCGGCGGCGGCAACACCGCGAACATGCTCGCGATCTGGCGAGCCCACGGCTTCGAGCACGTGCTGCGCGAGGCCTGGGAGGCGGGCGTCGTGCTCTGCGGCTGGAGCGCCGGGATGATCTGCTGGTTCGAGGCTGGTGTCACCGACTCGTTCGGGCCCGAGCTCGCCGCCATGCGCGACGGGCTCGGCTTCCTGCCCGGCAGCGCGTGCCCTCACTACGACGGCGAGGAGCTTCGCCGGCCCCGCTACCGGCGCTTCGTCGGCGAGGGTTTCCCCGCCGGGTACGCGGCCGACGACGGAGTCGGGCTCCACTTCGAGGGCTCCGCCCTCGCGGAGACGGTGAGCGTCCGAGACGGCGGAGCGGCCTACCGCGTCGAGCCCGGTGAGGAAACCCCGCTGGAGACCCGGTTGCTCTAAGAGCTCCTAACGCAATGAAGCTCTGAGCCGTCGAGGCACGCTGGGCGGCGCGATCCGGCGTCCTCAGTCGCGCCGATATGACGTGCATATCGACGCTCCCTGCGTCCTTGCCTCGCACCACCCAGCGCACCCCGCCGGCGAGGCCTCATTACGTTAGGAGCTCTAAGGAGTCGGAATCCCGCCGCAGGCGGCGAGCACCTCGGAGGCCGCCGAGCGGCGCACGACGATCGCAAAGCCCCCGCTCTCGAGCTCCTCGAGGCCTACTGGCAGGCGCGTGACCGAGCGGCCGAACCCGTTCGGATTCGGCCGGACCGGACGCAGCGTGTGGGCCGCCTCTGCGTCGAGATCGTCGCAGGTGCCCGTGCGGATTTCTGCCGGCTGGAGCGAGTCGCGCGGCATCCCGTTCAGCTCTAGCGTCACCTGCGTCTGCCGCTCCGGGAGCAGGAAGAGCGCGGCGGTGCCTGTCTCGCCCGAATCGTTCTGCTGCTCGATGTCGACGCGGATCTGGGCCGGCTCGGAGTGGTCGAGCGCGCTGTCCTCGTCCCCGCAGCCTGCGAGGCCGAGCGCGAGCACGACGGCCAGGGCTGCCACCGTCCGTCTCATCGGGTTCACAGTACCCTGAGCGGCGCGATCGAATCGCCGCGTCAGGGTGTGACTCGCACGGGGATCTCGACCACATTCTGCGGCGAGCCGTCCTCCGCCGACACCTCGAAGGCGACGAGCGTCCCGGGCCCGCTCGCGGAGACGCGGTAGGGAACCTTGACGTCGAACGTGCCCCGCGTCCCGGTGCCCGAAGTCGCGGTCACAACGCGCTCGAAGGCCCTCTGACCGGCCGCGTGCAGGAGCAGGCGCACCACGAAGCTCGCCTCGTTCGTGTTCGCCGTGCCGCTGATTCGAACGGGGCTCGAGACCGTCTCCCCGGGCGCAGGAGACTCCACGAGGATCGTCGGGGTGACCTCCTCGAAGTCGGCCCGATCGACCCCGTCGACGAGGATTCCTTCGCCGCCGATCTCCGTGACGGGCTCGCCGTCGAGCCGGAATGCCACGCGCTGGACGCTCGGGAACTGGGTCAGCGTGTAGACGACCTGCGCGACCCTGGCGGTCATCGAGAGGCTGCCGCCCCCGGATTCGAACGCCCCCGAGAGGTCGACGGTCGCGACCCCGTCGGCGATGTCGAGACCGTGGAACTTCGTGCCGGTGGGAATGGCCGTCGTCAAGCCGAACTCCTGCTCGGTCTTGGTCGGGCCTTCGAGCAGCTGCCGCACGGTCTCGGCGCCGATCGCCTCGACCTTCGGAACGAGGCGTCGGGCCGCCGCGACCCGTCCACCGCGGAGCATCAGGTACACGCGGACTGCGAGCTCGGGGGCACCGGGCTCGGTGGGCGGGGGTGGGGTCGTGTCAGGGGGAGGCGGAGGCGGGGGAGGCGGGGGCGCGATCGTCGGCGGCGACGTCGTGCCGGAGGTCTCCTCGCCGCCGCAGCCAGTGCTCACCGCGAGCAGGAGCGCGACGAGGACGGCGACGTTTCCGGCTTTCCGCATCACGCCCCTACCCTTCGACGTGCCCGGCCGCCGTCCTCACGAGCAGCCGCGCCCGCGCCCGGTCGACGTCTGCCTCGCTCGCGCCACCCGCCAGCAGGTACTCGCGGACGCCTCCGTATCTGCGCTCGAGCTCCTGGAGCACCTCGAGCATCGCCTCGCGGGGCGTCTCGCTGATCCGGCGCCGGCGCGCGCGCTCGGTCTCGTCCGGCGCGGCGGCGATCCACTCGCTCTGGACAGCCTCGAGATTGGCTGCGCTGAGGGCGTAGTCGTCGGCGATCGGCCCGGGCTCGACCCCGGCGAGCCGGAGCAGGAGGGCGGCGACGAGACCGGTCCGATCCTTGCCGCCGTGGCAGTGGACGACCACCGCCCCGGGGGGCGCCGCGGCGACCGCGGCGACCGCCTCCGCGAATCGGGGCCGGAAGCGCTCGAGAAACTCGAGGTAGACGTCCCGCGTCGTGTCGAGGGCGTCGATCGCCGTCTGGAACTCGGGGTCCGCGTCGTCGCCGAGCAGCGAGACGTGCACGAGCTCCACGGGGAGCTCGGCCGGCGGGTCGGCGTCGAGCTCGCTCTGGAAGCGGAGGTCGACGATCCGGGAGACCCCGTGCCCGACGAGCGCCGCCCACCCGGCGTCGCTGAGGCCGCGGACGCTGTCGGCCCTGACGATCGCTCCGAACCGGGTGTGGCCGCCTCCGGAGGTCGCGTGGCCGCCCAGGTCCCGCACGTTGAGGCAGCCGTCCCAGTGGAGTGTCCGATCGCGTCCGGCCATCGCTTCGATGGTACTGCGGGAACGCGATTTTTCGATCGAGCATCTAGCCTCCGAATCGATGATCGTCGACTGTGCGGTCTACGAGCGCGGGCAGCGCCTCGTTGGCGACGGGACGCTCGCGGGCGCGCGCGCGAGGCCGCAGCCGCCCCGGAGGCTTTCGTGTGGGTCGGCCTGGTCGAGCCGACGATCCAGGAGTTCGACGCGGTCCGGCGTGAGTTCGGCCTGCACGAGCTGGCGGTCGAGGACGCGGTCAAGGCTCACCAGCGGCCGAAGCTCGAGATCTACGGCGACACGCTCTTCCTCGTGCTGAAGACCGCGTGCTACCGCGGCCCAGAGGAGATCGTCGAGATCGGCGAGATCATGGTGTTCGTCGGGAGCGACTTCCTTGTCTCCGTGAGGCACGGGGAAGGTGGCGGGCTCGGCAACGTGCGGGAAGGTCTCGAGGGGCGCCCGGATCTGCTGCGCGGCGGCCCGGCTGCCGCCCTGCACGCGCTCGTCGACCGGGTCGTCGACGCCTACGAGCCGGTGATCGACGGCGTGCGCGAGGACATCGAGGAGGTGGAGACAGAGGTCTTCTCCGCCGAGCGGACGAGCCCCGTCGAGCGCATCTACAAGCTCCGTCGCGAGGTGCTCGAGTTCCACCGCTCGACCATCCCGCTGCGTCCGGCGCTCGAGCAGCTTGCCGCCGGCGAGGTTCCGCACGTCGGCGAGCAGACCAGGGCGTACTTCCGGGACGTCGTCGACCACCTGGCCCGGGTCACCGAGCAGGTCGAGGGATTCCGAGAGCTGCTCGCGAGCATCCTGCAGGCGAATCTCACACAGGTGAGCGTCCGTCAGAACGAGGACATGCGCCGCATCTCCGCCTGGGTCGCGATCATCGCCGTGCCGACCATGATCGCCGGCATCTACGGGATGAACTTCGACCACATGCCGGAGCTGCGGTGGCGGCTCGGCTACCCGCTCGTTCTGGTCGTGATCGCGACGATCTGCAGCATCCTCTATCTGCGCTTCCGCCGGTCGGGGTGGTTGTAAGAGCGACGCGAGCACTGCTTCAACATGCACCTAACGCGGGCACAAGCCCGCCTTAACGTCGACTCAAGGCGGCTTAAGACCGCCGCGGTATAACCGGAGCCGGATGGAGAAGCGCTCCTACGTGGGCCGTGCCGCCGGGTTCGTGGCTGCCGCCGTGGCTGGTGGCGCCGTCGCGCTCGCCGGCGCGGCCCTGCTGGGCCAGCTCGGGGAGGGGACGTCCACCGTCCGCGAGCTCGAGCCTGCGCCTCCTTCCGCCGCACCGCCGCTCTTCAGCGGCGGTCGGAAGGCGCTCTCGATCAACGAGGTCTACCGCCGCAGCGCCCCCGGGGTCGTCCAGGTGACCTCCACCGCGGTCGTCGACGACCCGTTCTCGAATCCCTTCGATCCCGCGTCCAGGCAGACGCAGCGGGCGCTCGGCTCCGGCTTCGTGATCGACAAGGCCGGGCACATCGTCACCAACTTCCACGTCGTCGAGAACGCGACTGCCGTCGAGGTCAGCTTCTCGAACAACGAGAGCATGAAGGCCGAGGTCGTCGGCGTAGATCCCTCCACCGACCTTGCCGTGCTGAAGGTGCAGGCGCGCTCGCGGGCGCTGACGCCGCTGCCGCTCGGCAACTCCGACGACGTGCGCGTCGGGGACGCGGTCGTGGCGATCGGCAACCCGTTCGGTCTGAACCGCACGGTCACGGCCGGGATCGTGAGCGCGCTCCAGCGCCAGATCACCGCCCCGAACTCGTATTCGATCGATCATGTGATCCAGACCGACGCCCCGATCAACCAGGGCAACTCGGGCGGGCCCCTGCTGAACGCGGCCGGCGACGTCGTCGGGGTCAACGCGCAGATCTCCACCGGCGGCACGGGCGTTCAGGGCAACGTCGGCATCGGCTTCGCGATCCCGGTCGACACGGTCAAGAACGTGGCCGCCCAGCTGATCTCGAGCGGCCTGGTGGAGCATCCGTTCATCGGGATCACCGCGCGCGCGGTCAACGCCGAGCTCGCCCGGCTGTTTCGCCTTCCCGTCTCCCGCGGACTCCTGGTCGAGAGGGTGCAGCCCGGGAGCGGCGCCGCGAAGGCCGGGCTCCGTGCCGGCAAGACGCAGGTGACGGTCGCAGGCGAGAGCTATCTCCTCGGAGGCGACGTGATCGTCGCGGCCGACGGCGCGCCGGTGCGAACCCTCTCTCGGCTGCGCTCCCTCGTCTCGGCGCGCAGGCCCGGGGACGAGCTCACGCTCACGATTTACCGCGGCTCGAAGAAGCAGGTTGTCGCGGTCACGCTCGGGCGGCAGCCGAACTCTCCCCCCGGCTAGCCCGTGCCTCGACCAGCAAAGCTCACCGGCCTCTGGCCCGCGATCACGCGGCGCCAAGCGTCGTCCTCGGTCGCCCCCGAATCCGGCCTCGGCCCTGTGCAGACTCCCTGCGTCCTAGCCTGGCTTGGTGCTCGCGACCCAGAACCTCGGCGACGTTACTGGCCGAGGCACTAGATCTGGCCCCCGGATGGGGCCCGAGCCGGAGGGCGGATCGCCTGCCCCGCCCTCCGGCGCCCTCTTCCCGGCGAGCCGCAAAGAGTCGGCCGACTACCCTTCCGGCGTGGAACGCGAGCTCACGCCGGGCGCCGCACTGCTCGAGGACCCGGGCATCGCAACGGACGAGGAGCTCTGGCAGGGTGACGGTGACGCCGATCACGGGGGCTGGTACTGCGTCTCGACCGCCCCCTTCCCGTGCCCTGCTCCGGGCTGCTCGTTTGTCGCCGAGCACATGACCGCAGCCCACCTCGTCCTCGTCTGGGAGGAACGGGACGACCCGAACCTGCTCCGGCATGCGGGGCGGGCCAAGGGAGTCGGACGAGGCCCGCGGGTGGTCGAGTACGAGCGGGCGTTCGGGCCCAGCGTCTCCTACTACGCGTGGGAGGCCGCAGGCCGGCCGGTGCACGGCGTCCGCGGGCGTTGACCGAGCACGCCTTCGGCAAGACCGGCTCCTTCTCGATCGGCGTCGAGGAGGAGTTGATGATCCTCGACCGCGAGACGCTCGCCCTTGCTCCGGCGGCCACCGCGCTCGTCCAGGGATCCTCCGGGCTAGAGCTGCCCGGCACGCTGAAGACCGAGCTCTTCGCCTCGGTCGTCGAGCTGACCACCGGGGTCTGCGCCTCGCCGTACGAGGCACTCGAGAGCCTGGGCGCGCTGCGGGCGGCCGCGGCGGGCCTCGCGGCGCCGAACGGCCTGCGGCTCGCCGCTGCCGGATCGCACCCCTTCAGTCCCCCGGAGGAGCAGGAGATCGCCCCCGAGGAGCGCTACGCGGACTTCGTCGCCTGGGCGGGTGTCACGGCTCGGCGGCAAGGCGTGAGCGGGCTCCACGTCCACGTCGCCATGCCCGGCCCCGAGGAGTGTTTGCACGCGCTCGAGGGTGTCCTACCGTGGCTGCCGCTCCTGCTGGCGCTCTCCGCGAACTCGCCCTACCTCGAGGGACGCGAGACCGGCCATGCGTCGGTGCGCGCCGAGATCCTGGCGCTCCTCCCCCGGAGCGGCGCCCCGCCCGCCTTCGCCTCCTACGCCGAGTGGGAGGCCTTCGTCACGCTCCTCCGGCGCGTCGGCCTCATCGCGGACGCGACGCAGCTCTGGTGGGACGTCCGGCCGCACCCGCGCTTCGGCACGCTGGAGATCCGCGCGGCCGACCAGCCGACTGCGCTGGGCCGGACGGCCGCCTACGCCGCGCTCCTGCAGGCCCTCTGCGCGACCGTGCTCGACCGGCCGCGGCGGCCGGCAGGGCCCGAGAGCCGCGGCGTGTACGCCCAGAACCGCTGGGCTGCGCTGCACGACGGCATTCGCGCCCAGCTGATCCATCCCGAGCGACCGGAGCTCGTAGCCGTGCCGATCCTGACGGCCGAGCTCGTGGACCTGGTGCTGCCGGTCGCACGCGAGCTCGGGACGGACGAGCTCCTGCGCGCGCTCGACCCGTCGCTCTCCGAGGCAGACCGGCAGCTCGAAGTCGGCCGGGCGAGCGGCCTCCTGGCGGTCTGCGAGGACCTGGTCGACCGGTCGCTACCATCCTGAGGGTGCCCGTCCGGAGCGAGACTCTGCAGGTCAGCGGGATCCGCTGCGAGCGTTGCGTCCAGCGGCTTGCGAGCGTCCTCCAGGGGCACGTCGGGCTCGAGCAAGCGAACGCCAACCTGGTGGGGCAGGTCAGCCTTACCTGGGACGACGAGCAGACCGATCGCCCGGCGATCGTGGCCGCGCTCGAGCGCGGCGGCTTCCGCGAAACTGCTTAGCTCTTGCGCTTGCGCTCGCCGAGGAAGCCCGGTGAGCGGGGGGTCCGCTCGTGCCGGACGTGATCGCGGACCTGCGCGCGCCGCTGCTCGGCCGGGGCCATCCCCGCTGCCTGGGCGTCCACGTCCGGGCCCCAGGCCGGATCGTCGTCTGTCGTGTCGCCGTAGCCCTCGGTCGCAGGCTGCTCGAGCGCGCCGGCGAGACCGTAGTGCTCCGCGGCGGCCTGGCGGTCGAACTCCGTGTCGCCCTTGACCTTCGGGGACTCGTGGATCATGTCCTTCGGGAGGTTGACACAGACCTCGTCCGAGCCCTCGAGCTTCGTCGCGAAGCGCCTCGGGAGCGGATGCCGGGACTTGAACACCGTCCCCTGCTCGACGATCAGCCAGTCGTCCACCTCGCCGACCACGCGGCCCACCTTGTCATGGTTGCTCGTGATCACCTCGTATCCGTGCACCGGGTCTCCTCGCGTAGACGGCACCGGGCAGCTTACCGGCAGGCGGGGGGCTCAAACGGCGGGAATCTCGCGGGCTCCGCGGGCGTTTCAGGGCTCAAGAGGCCGCTGCTAGGGTGGCCGCCGTGAGCGAGGTCTCGCACGACACTCCCGCGGCGCGCCGGCTTGCAGAGGACGCACGAGTCCGCGTGCGGTTCGAGGAGGACGCGCTTGCGCTTGCAGACCAGGTGTACCGGGTGGCACGGCGACTCGTCTCGAGCAAGGAAGAGGCGGAGGACCTGATGCAGGAGACCTACGCGCGCGCGTTCCGGAGCTGGCGCGGGTTCACGCCTGGGACGAATCTCCGCGCGTGGCTCCTCCGGATCCTCACGAACCTGAATATCGACCGGGCGCGCAAGAACCAGCGAGCGCCCGACACGCAGCCGCTGGAGGAGGGCGACTACTTCCTCTACAACAAGCTGGAGCAGGGATCGCAGGACACGAACCTCGACGAGGAGCGGGTCGTGGAGCGCCTCTCCCAGGACGACATCGTCTCCGCGCTCTCGGCCGTTCCCCACGACTTTCGCGACGCGGTCGTCCTCGTGGACATCGGCGATTTCACCTACGCCGACGCCGCTCAGATCCTGGACATCCCCGTCGGCACGGTGATGTCTCGCCTGCACCGCGGCCGGCGCATCCTGAAGCGGGAACTGGCCGAGACAGCGGTGGCCGAGCAATGAGGGACACGGGCTTCGCCGACGACCCCTGCAGGCACTGCGAGCAGATGATGCAGCCGTACCTCGACCGGGCACTCAGCGAGTCCGAGCGAGTCGAGGCCGAGGGTCACCTCGAGGGCTGTGACTACTGCGGGCGTCGCTACCGCTTCGAGGAGAGCCTGAGGCGCTACGTGCGGCAGACCTGCGCCGAGCGGATGGCGCCGGAGCTGAAGGAGAAGCTCGTGGCGCTCCGCACTCCGCTGCTCTAGGCGAAGCTTCCCGGCAGGTCGCCGGGCAGGTCGACGTCCCCCGGCGAGCCCAGATCGTCGCACGGCACGAGCACCGGGTCGAGCGAGCGGGCGCCCTCGTCTGCGACGTCGCCCCACGCCGGGCGGCCGAGCAGGACGGGATGCCCGCGTGCGCCGTCGTAACTGGCGGCGAGGACGTCGCCGGAGCCGGATCGCCAGGCGCCCACGACCCGGTCGATCGCCGCCGGTGCGAGGTCGGGGCCGTCGGCGAGCACGACGACGGCTGCGGCGACGTCGGGCCCCAAGCTCTGGATCCCGCAGCGCAGGGACGCTCCGGGACCGTCATGCCAGCGGGGGCAGGTGACGACTCGGGCGTCGGTCTCCACCTCGTGAGCCCCCACCACGACAACGAGGTCGCCGATCGTCGTAGCGGCGCGCACCCGCTCGAGCACCGCCCCGAGCAGGAGCCGCTGCTTCGGGGCCCCGAATCGCGTCGAGGCGCCTGCAGCGAGGACGATCGCCGTCACCATGCGACGGATTGTGGCGTGGACGGGACGAGCTCCGACGGCGTCGGGCTTAGTTCTTAGGCCCTAGACGGCGTCGACGGCGCGCCGGACGAGCGCCCGGGCGATCTCGACCTTGTAGGCGGTCCCTGGAAGCGGGGTCGCCCGGTCCAGCTCCTCGGGGCCGCCGAGCGCCCACGGGATCGGGGCGACCCCCGAGAGTCCGAGCCGGACGCCATCGACGAAGCGCGCCGCCCCGACGCCGACAAGCGGAAATGCCCATTTCCGGCGGTCCATCGCCTTCAGGTAGACGCTTGCCCGCGGGGCGGGCACCTCGAGCTCGAGGATCAGCTCGCCCGTCGAGAGAGTCGTGAGGTCGCGATCGTCCTCGGTCGGGAGCCGGTACAGGTCGGCCAGCGGCAGCTCCCGTCGGTCGGTCCGGAGGATCGCTCCGAGAGCCAGCAGCGCGGCAGCCGGGTCGGACGGGTGCGCGGATGCGCAGCGCTCGTTCCCGAAGATCGCGTGCTCGCGCTGCTGGCCCGTCCGCGCGTGACAGCGGTCGCCTCCGTGCAGGAAGCAGGGGTATCCGAGCCGCCAGTACCAGCAGCGCGTCGCCTGAAGGAGGTTGCCGCCGATCGTCCCCATCGCCCTGAGCTGTGGGGAGGCGGCCGCCGCGCAGGCCTCGCGGAGGACCTGGGGGATTTGGGGATCGACCTCGAGCTCCGCGAGCGTCGTCCCGGCGCCGATGCTGGTGATCGTTGCAGAGCCCGCGATTCCCCGCGGGACCACGTCTCGCAGCTCGACGAAGCGGCCTGCACTCACGAGCCGATCTCGAACCAGCGTCACGAGGTCGGTGCCGCCGGCGAGTCCGACCGATCCATTGCCTAGACTGGCAACAGCATGTTCGAGCGACTCAGGCCGAAGAAGCTCCAACGCTCTCCCGTGCGGCCGCGCGGTCCGCCGCCTGCCTCAGCGCCCGCAGCATCTCCTCGCGCGTGATCGGTAGCGACCGAACATCGGCTCCCGTCGCATCCCTGATTGCGTTCGCGATCGCGGCCGCGGTCGGGATGATCGGCGGCTCGCCGAGGCCCTTCGCGCCGAGGTTCGTGAGGTGGGCGTCCGGAAGATCGAGCAGCTCGGTGACGATCTCGGGCACGTCGGCGATCGTCGGCACCCGGTAGGCGTCGAGCGTCTGGGTCAGCACCCCGCCCGTGGCCGGGTCGAGCAGGCGCTCCTCGGAGAGCGTATGGCCGAGGCCCTGGATGATCCCTCCCTCGACCTGGCTGGAGGCGCCGAGGGGGTTGATCACGCGGCCGACGTCGTGGATGGCCGCGATCCGGTCGACCCGGACCTCGCCGGTCTCGACGTCGACGGCGACCTCCGCGACCTGGACGCCGAAGGTCAGCACCCGCATGCCGGCGGGGTTCGGCCCCCGGGCGCCCTTGCCGAGGATCTGCCCCTCCTCGAGCAGGCCGGTGACCTCCTCGAGCGGCCAGGAACCTCCGTCCGTCGAGACGATCCGGCCGTCGCGGAGCGACAGCACCCGCTCCTCGAGGTGGTAGCGCTGGGCGGCGATCTCGAGGATCTGGCGCCCAGCGTCGGCCGCTGCGGAGCGTACGGCCGGGCCCATGCTCGGGATCGTCGAGGAGCCCGCCGAGATCGAGGCGTAGGGCCCCCGAGCCGAGTCACCGAGCACGACGTCGACGCGGTCGAGGGGAAGCCCGAGCTCCTCGGCCGCGATCTGGGCCATGGCCGTGCGCGAGCCCGTGCCGATGTCCTGCATCGCCGTGACGACCGTCGCACGGCCGTCCGAGCCGACACGGATCCAGGCGTACGACGGCGGCCCGCCGCCGCCGTACCAGATCTGACTCGCCAGGCCCACGCCGTGGCGCCACGGTCCCGCCGACCGCGCACGCACCTCCTCGCGCCTGGCCCAGTGCGGCTCAGCGCGGCGGTAGCACTCGGCGAGGTTCTTGGAGGAGAAGGCGCGGTCGTCGAGCAGGTCGGCGTGTGCGTAGTTGATTCTCCGGAGCTCGAGCGGATCGAGGTCGAGCTTCGCGGCGAGCTCGTCCAGGAGGCACTCGAGGCCGAAGGTGCCCTCGACGAAGCCCGGCGCCCTGAACGCTGCCATCGGCGCGGTGTTCAGCTTTGCACCGTACTCGAGCGTCTCGACGTTCTCGCAGGCGTAGAGCATCTGCATCGGCCCCGCCGTGGAGGCGAGCCAGCCGCTCGCCCCAATGGAGGCGACGAACTCGCCTCCGAGCGCCGTCAGCGTCCCATCGGCGCGCGCGCCCGCGCGCAGCCGCTGGATCGTCGCGTTGCGATTGCCGCTGTCCAGGTTCTCCTCGCGGCGGGTGAGTGCGCACCGGACCGGACGCCCGGTGCGTCGAGCCAGCTCCGCCGCCAGGAAGGTGTAGTCGCCGGGGTCGTTCTTGGCACCGAACCCGCCGCCCATGTACTCGCAGACGACCCGAACCCGGTCGGGCGGCAGGCCGAGCTGCTCGGCGACCGCGTTGCGGACGCCCCAGATGAACTGGGTTGAGGTGTAGACCTCGAGCGTGTCTCCCTGCCAGCGGCACACCGCCTGGTGGGTCTCCATCGAGTTGTGGAGGACCGTCTGCGTCCGGTACTCGGCCTCCACGACGATGTCGGCCTCCGCCAGGCCGTGCTCGAGGTCGCCCCGCGCGTACGGGCGCCGCTCGGTCGTGAGCTCGCCTCGTCGCACGGCCTCGTCCGGGTCGAGCAGGGGGTTCAGCACCTCCCACTCGACCTCGATCCGCTCGAGCGCCGCGCGGGCGAGTCCGGCGCTGTCGGCCGCGATCGCCGCGACGGGTGCTCCCGGGTAACCGGGCTCGCGGGTCAGACACTCGACGTCGCCCGGCTGAACGGCGCCGCGGACGCCGGGCGCCTCCAGCGCGGCCCCGAGCTCGAGCCTCTTGACGCGCGCGCGCGCGTGCGGGCTGCGCAGGACGGCCGTGTGCAGCAGACCCGGAAACGAGATGTCCGCGGTGTACACCGCCTCGCCGCGAGCCCGGGCGAGGCCGTCTGTGCGCGGCGCCTCCCTGCCGACGACGGCGAGCGGGCCCTCGGGCCAGCGCTCGAGGGCGTCCTCCTCGACCACGATCCACTGCTCCGTGTACCGGCCCTCGACCTCCTTCTCCGTGCGAATCAGCCTCGCCACGTGAGCACCGCCTCCTCGATCTTGGGATATGCGCCGCAACGGCAGAGGTTGCCCGCCATCGCGTGCCTGATCTCGTCGCGGCTCGGCTCGGGGTTGGCCTCGACGAGCGCGGCGGCCGACACGATCTGGCCGGGGGTGCAGAAGCCGCACTGGAGCGCGTCCGCCCGGACGAAGCTCTCGACGAGCGGGTGGTCTCGCAGGCCCTCGATCGTCGTCACCTCGCGTGCTCGGACGGTGTGGACGAGCGTGATGCAGGACAGCACCGGCACCCCGTCGAGCTGCACCGTGCAGGCCCCGCAGTGGCCTTCCCCGCACGCGACCTTGGTGCCGGTGAGGCCCAGGTCCTCCCGGAGGGTCTCCGCTAGCGACCGGCCCACGGCCGGATCGACTCGATGGACGCCGCCGTTGACGCGGAGCTCGATCACGAGACGGTGGTGACAGCGACGATGTCGGCGAGGTGGATGAGGCTGAAAGTCGTCCGGCTGAAGGTGGGCCGCTCGGCCTCGTCGACCTCCGGCAGCTCGCGCCAAAGATCGCGCGCCGTCTCGATCAGCTCGCGGATCCTGTCCACCGCCTCGCCCTCGCCGGCGCCGTTCGGCTCGCCGCAGGTGTTGAGAGCGAGCCCGAGGACGCCGATCGTGTCCGGCTGGCGCGTCCAGATGAGCGGTGTCGCCATCGAGAGGTACTGGTGGATCCGCGCGAGCTGGAGCGGCTGGCTGTAGACCGCGCTCCCCTGGGGGGCGGACGGCTCCAGCGGCTCCTCGCCGGAGGCAATCCGCGCCGCGTTCCCCCACAGCATGTTCCGGATCTGCTCCTCGTCGAACCCCGCCACGAGGGCCGTTCGCAGGGCGATGTGGAGCGAGTTCGGCTGGCGCCCGTATGGGTAGTCGGACGCGTAGAGCACCTGCTCCGGCGAGATCAGGCGGTAGAAGTCGAGCAGGTCGACGGGGCTCCAGGTCGACGTGTCGAAGAAGACCCCAGCCTTGCCGGCGAAGTTCCGGGCGAGCGCGGCGAGGTCGGCGATCCCCGCGTGGGCGATGATCAGCTGCGCGTCGTCGTGGCGATCCACGAGGCGCGCCAGGTCGTCGGCGATCGGGGGCAGTCCGCGTCCGCCGTGGATCAGGATCGGCACCTTCCGCTCGGACGAGATCGCGAAAACGGGATCGAGGCGCTCGTCGGTGAGCATGAACCCCTGGGCGCGCGGGTGCAGCTTGATGCCGCGCGCGCCGCGGTCGAGGCAGCGCTCGGCCTCGGGCATCGGGTCCTCTGCAAGGTCGAGCCGCACGAACGGGATCAGCCGTTCGCCCGAGCGTGCGGCAAAGTCGAGCGTCCGGTCGTTCCCGGCGCGGAAGGCCGGGTGCCGGTCCGGCTCGTCGAGACAGAACATGAAGGCCTTCGCGATCGCGTGGCGGTCCATGATCGAGACGAGCTCGTCGAGCAGGCCCACGAACCCGTCGATGTCCGTGCCGAGGTGCACGTGCGCGTCGAAGATGGGGCTTCCCTCGGGCACGAGGCCTTCCAGCTCGGCCTGGTAGCGCTCGAGTAGCTCCTGGGCGCGTTCGATCGGCTCCACGCCCTCCAGTCTAGGTATCGCAGCCGGGAACTCGGCGGGCCGTCTCCCCGCTAAGATCACGCACGATGGCAAACGTCCTCATCGTCGGCGACACCGTTCGCTCGCCCGAGCTTCGGCACGAGGTGCCGATCGGGATCGGCGACCCGTTTCTGTATGCCGAGCGAAACGGCACGCGCGCGATCATGATCGGCTCGCTCGAGCTCCCGCGACTCGCAGAGCTGGGCGGCTACGAGGTCGTCGCGCCCGAGGAGCTCGGCCAGGACGACCTGCTCGCGCAGGGGATGACCCGCGAGGCGATGAGCCTCGAGCTGATGCTGCGGGCGTGCCGGCGGTTCGGGATCGAGGCCGCGAGCGTGCCCGTCACCTTCCCGCTCCAGGTCGCGGACCACCTGCGCTCACACGGGATCTCGCTCGAGGTCGACCGATCGCTCTTCGACACCCGGCGCCGGGTGAAGAACGAGGCTGAGATCGCGGGGATCCGCCGGGCGCAGAGGGCGGCCGAGGCTGGGATGGCGGCCGCCCGCGACCTGCTCCGGCGAGCCGACCTCACGGGGACCGGCGTCGGGCTGACGGCGGACGGCGAGCCGCTCACCTCCGAGCGCCTCCGGGTGGCGATCGCCCAGGCCTTCGTCGAGCACGACGCCTCCTCGGACGAATTCATCGTCTCGCACGGGCCGCAGTCCGCGATCGGGCACGACATGGGCTCGGGTCAGATCCTCGCCGGCGAGACGATCGTCATCGACCTCTGGCCCCGGGACTCGGAGTCGGCGTGCTTCGCCGACATGACCCGAACGTTCGTCGTCGGCGACGTGCCCGACGAGGTGGCCGAATGGCACCGCCTCTGCCTCGAGGCGCTCGAGCGGGCCGTCGCCGAGATCCGCCCGGGCGTCAAGGGCGCCGACGTCTTCCGCGGAACCTGCGAGATCTTCCAGCGGGAGGGCTACCCGACCCAGCTCACGAAGGAGGCCGGGACGATCCTCGCGGACGGCTTCTTCCACGGGCTCGGGCACGGAGTGGGGCTCGAGGTGCACGAGGAGCCCGCACTCGGGATCACCGGCGTGAAGGAGCTCCTCGCGGGGGACGTCGTCACCGTCGAGCCGGGCCTCTACCGCCGAGGCTACGGCGGCTGCCGGCTCGAGGACATCGTGCTCGTGACCGGGGACGGGGCCGAGAACCTGGCCGACTTCCCGTACGCCCTCGAGCCCTGACGCACTCGATCGAGACGATGCTCCTGGAGGAGCGGCGCTATCCGCCGCCTCCGGAGTTCGCCGCTCAGGCGAATGCCCAGGGTGACCTGTACGAGCTCTCGCTCGAGGAGCTCTGGGAGCGCGAGGGTCGAAACCGCGTCACCTGGTTCGAGCCCTTCGACCGGCTGCTCGAGTGGGAGCCCCCCTACGCGAAGTGGTATCTCGGCGGCAAGCTGAACGTCTGCCTCAACTGCGTCGACCGGCACGTCGAGGCGGGCAAGGGCGGCAAGGTCGCCTACCACTGGGAGGGCGAGCCGGAGGGCGAGCGGCGATCCCTCACCTTCGCCGGACTCCAGGCCGAGGTGGTGCGGTTCGCGAACGGCCTCCGCTCGCTCGGCGTCGGCAAGGGAACACCGGTCGGGATCTACATGGGCATGGTCCCCGAGCTGCCGGTCGCGATGCTCGCCTGCGCGCGGCTCGGCGCCCCGCACACCGTGGTCTTCGGCGGCTTCTCGGCCGAGTCGCTCTCGGACCGGTTGAACGACATGGAGTGCGAG
>JACDAS010000329.1 GCA_013695295.1 Actinomycetota bacterium
AGCGCCGACAGCGTCGCGAAAGGCGGCGACCGCGGCGCCGGGTCGGCGAGCAGCGAGGTGCACGAGTCCGAGCGCGTTCGCCGCGGCGCCGACCGCCGCGAGGTCGCCGGCACGTGTCGCGAGCGCGACGGCCTCGGCGAGCATCTCGATGGCGTCGTCCGGCTTCCCCTCCGCCAGGAGAAGCGCGCCGAGCTCCCGTGCGGCCGCCGACTCGGCACGGCGTTCGCCGCTCTTCGCGAACCGCGCCCGGGCCCGGCGGAAGGCGTCGGGGTCTCGCGTCACGAGTCCGAGGTTGTGGAGGGCGGCGCCTTCGTCGGCGACCGACCCCGCAGCGCGGAAGGCCGCAGCCGCCTCGGCGAAGGCCTCGCCGGCAGGCCGCTCGTCGCCGGCGAGACGAAGCACCGCGCCGAGGGCGTTCAGCGCCTTCGCCCGCTCGACTGCGAGCCCGGCGGAGCCGAAGAGCTCGACGGCGCGTGCCAGTCGAGCTCGTGCCTCCTCCACGCGCCCGGCGTCGGCGAGCAACGCGCCGAGATGGAAGCTCGCAGTCGCATGCTGGACCGGGTACCCGTCAACGGGGTACCGCTCGAGCGAGGCCTCAAGCTCAGCGATCGGGTCCATTCGCACCTATCTATCCTCACCGAGGTGCGGGTCGTCGTAGCAGGAGTGGGGAACCTCCTCCGCGGCGACGACGGCTTCGGCGTGAAGGTTGTGCACGCCCTCGCGCGCCGCGAGGCGCCGGCCGGCGTCCTGGTGATGGACGTCGGGATCGGCGGCATCCACCTTGTCCAGGAGCTGTTCGAGGCAACCGACGCGCTTGTCGTCGTCGACGCCGTCGAGCTCGGCCGGCCTCCGGGCACGCTCGCAGTGATCCGGCCGTCCGTGCGCGAGCCGAGTGGACCCGACGACCTCGCCGACGTGCACTACGCGAACCCCGAGCGGGCGCTCATGCTCGCGCGAGCGCTGGGCGTATTGCCTGAAGCCTGGCTCGTCGGCTGCCAGCCGCTCGACGCCGAGCGTCTTGGCGAAGGCCTCTCGGAGGCCGTCGCAGCCGCGGTCGAGCCGGCCGCCTTCGAGATCCGCCGCCTGGTCTCCGGCCTCGGGATCGAATGGCGCGCGTGAAGGGTCTATGCTTGCGGGAGAATGAAGCTCGCGGTTGCCGGCAAGGGGGGCTCGGGGAAGACCTCGATCTCGGGCACGATGGCACGCCTGCTTGCGCGGGACGGACGCCGGGTTTTGGCGATCGACGGAGACTCGAATCCCAACCTCGCGCTCACTCTCGGCATCCCGCATGACCGACTGACCGCAATGCCGACGCTGCCGCGGGACCTGCTCGATCGCAGCGGGGGCGGAGCCGTCCTCACCAAGACGCTGGATGAGATCCGCGCGTCGCACTCGGTCGAGGGGCCAGATGGCGTAACGCTGCTCGTCATGGCCCACCCGCAGCATGCGGGCACCGGGTGACTGTGCGGCATGCACGCTACCGTGCGTAGCGTCATCGAGGCAGCCCCGGGCGAGGACGTCTGCATCCTCGACACGGAAGCGTCGCCCGAGCACCTCTCACGAGGGACGGCGCGGTACGCGGACGGACTCGTCGCCGTCGTCGAGCCGTACTTCAAGTCCCTGGAGACGGGGCGGCGCATGGCGACGCTTGCGCAGGATCTCGGGCTCGAGCGTGTGCTGCTCGTGGCCAACAAGGTCCGGGACGAGCGGGATCTTGCCGCGGTGACCGAGTTCGCCGCGCAGCACCGGCTCGAGCTCGCGGGGGTCGTCCCCTTTGACGAGCGGCTGCCGGAAGCGGAGCGGGCCGGAGTGGCTCCGCTCGACCACGACCCGGATTCGCCTGCCGTCCACGCGATCGGCAAGCTCGCGCGTCAGCTCGCGGAGACGCCCTGAGCGAGCTCGACGCCCTGCGCGTGCGGGAGGAGGTGCTCCAGGCGCTCTACTGGATGCGCTCCGAAGGCCTCGGCATTGCACCTCGCCTCACGGAGCTTGCCCGCTTCCTGGCGGTTCCGGCCGGGACGCTCGGGCCGTACCTGGCCCGCTTCGTGGACGAGGGGTACCTAGAGCCGTCCGGGGAGGGCTTCTCTCTGACTCCCGCCGGGATCGACGCCGGCAAGCGCACGTTCGCGGAGGAGTTCGCCGATCTCACGCGCCCTGGACACGGCGAGTGCGACGCGGACTGCTGGTGTCACGACTCCCCCGAGGAGGCCGCGCGCTGCCTGGAGGATCGCGTCCAGCATGCGCACTGAGGGCGGGCCGGTCGCGCTGCCCAAGAACTTCCTGCGACCCTGCCTGCTTCTGCTTCTGCGCGAGCAACCGGGGCATGGCTACGACCTGCTGGAGCGCTTGCAGACACTCGGTCTGAGCGGGGATGATCCCGGCGGCCTCTACCGGGGACTGCGAACGCTCGAGAGCGACGGGCTCGTCCGCTCGGGGTGGGAGCCGTCGCAGAACGGTCCTGACCGCCGCATCTACCAGCTGACCCGAGCCGGGATGGAGGAGCTGCACCGGCATGCCAAGGCGCTGGTGCACGGTCGCGACGCGGTCGGTGTCTTCCTCAGCCGCTACGGGGAGTTCGTGGCCTTGGCGGAGTCACCGAAGCCGGTTCGCGTGGACGGCTGAAGCCGAGCGGGCTCTTCGCCACGGCCGACCTCGAGCGCGGGAGCACACCACGCGTGGGACCTCGGCGCTAACTGCGGCGCGCACTTACCGAGACCGAACGGCCCGGTTACGTTTCGCAGCCATGTCGATACCCCGGGTGCTCCTCTACGTCGCCGGCGCTCTCGCCGCCGCCGTTCTCGGCCTTTCGGCGACCGCCGCCGCCCGCGAGACGGCCTCGCCGCCCAAGCCCCGCTTCGGCGGGACGCTCGTGGTCGCCTCCGGCGATCCGGGGCCGCTGAACCCCGGGATCACGAGCTCGGGTCAGGCGCACCCGGTGACGGGGGAGATCTTCAACGGCCTCGTCCGGCTCAACCGCCACTTCGACCCGGTTCCGGACCTGGCCCGCTCGTGGAGCGTCTCGAAGGACGGGAAGACCTACACGTTCAACCTCGAACCGAAGGTTCGCTGGCACGACGGCCACGTCTTCTCCTCGCTCGACGTGAAGTTCACGTACGAGGAGATTCTCCTCAAGCTGCACCCGCGCACCCGCACGCTCGCGGACGTGATCGAGAGCATCAAGACTCCGAGCAAGAACGTCGTCGTGTTCCGGCTCAAGCACCGCTACGCCCCGTTCCTGACCTGGTTGGACGAGGACAACGGCGCAATCCTGCCCCGGCACCTCTACCAGGGGACGGATCCGCTGACGAATCCGGTGAATCTCCGGCCGATCGGCACGGGCCCGTTCAAATTCGAGTCGTACGCTTCGGGAGACCGGGTCGTCCTCGTCCGCAACGCCGACTACTTCAAGGCGGGCCTGCCGCGCCTCGACCGGCTCGTGTTCCGGTTCATGCAATCGGCCCAGGCGGCCCAGGCCTTCGAGGCAGGCGAGATCGACGTCTACATGTTCCCGAGCGGTCCCGACTCGCTCCGCTTCCTCAACCGCCCGGGCGTGACCGTCACCGAGCGCGGGCGTGAGGGCTCCGCCCGCGTGGTGCCGCTGATCCTCAACCTCAAGCGGAGCCCGTTCGACGACGTGCGGGTCCGTCGGGCGATTGCCTGGGCGCTCGACACCGACTTCATCGCCCGCACTGCCTACGCAGGCGTGCTCAAGCCGGCCAAGAGCCCGCTCACACGGTTCATCGGGTGGGCTTACACCCCCAAGGTCCAGCAGTACTCCCACGACCTGACGCGCGCGAACGCGCTCCTCGACGCCGCCGGGTTGCGTCGGGGCTCGGGGGGCGGCGTGCGATTCCGCACGTCGCTGATCTACGACTCGGGCTTCGCCAGGCAGGCAGAGCTGATCAAGACCCAGCTCGGCGAGGTCGGCATCGGCATCGACCTGAAGCTGATGGACATGAACTCCTGGGTCCGGAAGCTCTACATCGATAAGGACTTCGACATGGGCTACACGAACTTCACGCACCCCGCCGACCCCGACGTGGGGTGGAAGCGCATCTACGTGTGCTCGAACATCGTCCAGGCGCCCTTCACGAACGGATCCCAGTACTGCAACCCGGAAGTCGACAGGCTGTTCGCCCAGGCGGCGGGCGAGCTCGACCAGAAGAAGCGCGGCGACATCTACAAGCGGCTTCAGCGGAAGCTCCAGAGCGACCTTCCGGTGATCCCTCTGGTGGACGGAATCGGGCCGTGGATCCTCCGGAGCTCCGAGTTCCGCGGGTTCGGAAACTCCGGGTCGAAGGAGCAATTCTTCTTCGGTGAGAAGGTGTGGTGGACGAAGGGAACCGCCACTAGAGGCTGACGAGGGCGGTGCGCGATGCGCCCCGATTCGTTCGCCGTCTTCCTGCTTCGCCGCCTCGTCTCGGGGATCGTCCTGCTCGCAATGGTCACGGCGGCGACGTTCGTGCTCATCACCGCAGCTCCGGGGGACACCGCTCAGGTCCTCGCGGGTCAGGCCGGCGCCGACCCGGCATACCTCGCGCTGATTCGCCGGCGGCTCCAGCTCGACCGGCCACTTCCCTATCAGATCGCGGCCTATCTACGGCAGTCAGCACAGGGCGACCTCGGCTTTTCGGTGATCCAGGGCCGTCCCGTTCGTGACGCGATCGGCGGGCGACTGCTGGCGAGTCTGCTGCTTGCGGGGACTGCCTTCTTCCTGGCGGCCCTGCTCGGTGTGACTCTCGGTGTGATCGCAGCACACCGGCGAGGGGGAGTCGTCGACGCTGCGATCTCCGTCATCTCTCTGCTCGCCTACTCGCTCCCCGTGTTCTGGCTCGGCCAGCTGCTGATCGCGCTGTTCGCCGTGCGGCTGCACTGGCTGCCGGCGGGTGGCATGCGGTCGGCCGACGGGTCGGGCGGCTTCGGGGACGTCGTCCACCATCTCGCGCTTCCTGCGGTGACCCTCTCCCTGCTCCTGATGGCCCTGATCGTCCGCGTCACGCGGACGGCGATGAGCGAGGCCCTCGTCGAGGACTACGTCTCCGCCGCCCGCGCCAAGGGCGCATCCGAGCCGCGGGTGTTGATCCGTCACGCGCTTCCCAACGCCCTCCGCCCGGTGGTCACCGTCCTCACCGGCTACCTGGGCCTCATCCTCACGGGCGCCGTCCTCGTCGAGACCGTGTTCGTCTGGCCCGGCCTCGGCCGTCTCCTCTACGACTCCGTTCTCGCTCGCGATACGCCCGTGCTCGCCGGGCTCCTTCTCCTCTCGGCCACCCTCGTCGTCGCCGCGAACATTCTCGCCGATGTCCTCTACCGCGCACTCGATCCGCGAACGGCCCTCCGCTGACGGTTCAACACCTGCTGCGGTCTCGCCGGCTCGTGGTGGGCGGGCTCTTCCTCCTCGCGATGATCGGTGCCACCGTGTTCGCGGCCCTCGCGGCGGGAGACCCGTTCCAGCCGAGCGAGACCATCCTCCGCAGCCCCTCGAGGCTGCACCCGCTCGGGACGGACGAGCTCGGTCGGGACATCCTGTCCCGGATCCTCAGCGGCGCAGCCACGACGTTGAAGATCGCGATCGTTCCTCCGGCCGTGGCCGCGGCAGTGGGCACTCTCGTCGGCCTACTCGCCGGGTACTACGGCGGCCTCCTCGACGAGGTGCTGCTCAAGCTGATGGAGTTCACGCTCGTCGTCCCGCGCTTTCTGATCGCGCTCGTCGCCGCGGCATTCTTCGGGGGCCACCTCTGGCTCGTCGGCCTCGTCCTCGCCGCGACGTTCTGGCCCTCCACGGCACGGCTCGTGCGAGCCGAGACGATCTCGCTGCGCGAGCGCGAGTTCGTAGCGGCCAGCCGGTCGCTCGGAGCAAGCGACGGCTGGATCCTCTCCCGGCATCTCCTGCTCCTCGTCGCGCCCGTCGTGGCCGTCAACAGCTCCTTCCAGGCCGGACAGGCTGCATTGATCGAGGCGGGCCTGGCGTTCCTCGGCGTCGGCGACCGCAACGTCGTCTCGTGGGGCGCCATGCTCGCCGACGCGCAGTCCTACCTGCAGGTCGGCTGGTGGACATCCGTCTTCCCCGGGATCGCGCTCGCGTCAATGGTCTTGGCTCTGAACCTGCTCGGCGACGGACTCGCCGACACGTGGAACGTCCGGGGGCGAGAGGCGGCGCGCGGGTGACCAAAGCCCCGGCGCCTGCGTGCGCAGTTCTCTGACCTCAGCAGATCCTCGGTAGCGGGTCGCCGACGAGCATGTCCATCACGCGCCGGCCGCCAAACGACGTCTCCACGAGCACGAGGCCCGGTGGCTCGCTCTTCACCTCGCCGATGTCGGCGGCGTCCTCACAGCCCTCGAAGGCGCGCAGCGCCGCCAGCGCGTCCTGCGCACCCTCCGGGGCCACGAAGGCCACCAGCACCCCCTCGTTCGCGACGTACATCGGGTCGATGCCGAGGATCTCGCAGGCGCCCGCCACCGGAGGCCGCACCGGCACTTCGTTTTCGCGGACGAGCATCGCGGTGCCCGACGCCCGCGAAAGCTCGTTCAGCACAGAGGCGACACCGCCTCGGGTAGCGTCGCGGAGGCAGCGGAGCGCCGGCCCCGACGCCTCGAGCAGCGCGTCCACGGCAGGCCAGAGCGAGCGCGTGTCCGACTCGACGGCCGCGTCCAGCTCGAATTCGCCCCGAGCGAGCATCACCGCGGTGCCGTGTGCACCGATCGCTCCGGAGACGAGAATGCGGTCGCCCGGCCTCAGCGACGCCGGCGAGAGCCTCGCCCGCTCGTCGATCGCGCCGATGCCCGTCGTCGTCACGTACATCGAGTCGCAGCGGCCCCGCTCCACGACCTTCGTGTCGCCCGCGACGACCTCGACGCCCGCGCTGCGGGCGGCCGCAGCGATCGCCTCCACCTCGGCCCGGAGCTCGTCGGCGGGCAGGCCCTCCTCGAGCACGAGCGCGAGGGCCAGCGCGAGCGGGCGGGCACCCGCCATCGCGAGGTCGTTGACGGTGCCGTTGACCGCGAGCTCCCCGATCGAGCCGCCGGGGAAGCGGATCGGCTTGACGACGAAGCTGTCGGTGGTGAAGGCCAGGCCGTCGAGCCGGGCAGCGTCGTCGAGCTCGCTCAGACCGAACGCGGGCGCAAGGAGCCCTTCGATCAGCGTCAGCGTCGCCTTGCCGCCCGCCCCGTGAGCCATCGTGATTCGGTCGTCGCGGAAGCGCAGCGGCTTCGAACGAACGCGCTCGATCAATGTCAGCGCGCGACCCTCGCGCTCGGTCACACGACCTCCCGCTCACGCGCGAAGCGGCCGTAGTTGTAGTACGCCGCGCACGCGCCCTCAGACGACACCATACAGGTGCCGATCGGCCGCTCGGGCGTGCAGGCCGTGCCGAAGACCTTGCACTCCCAGGGCTTGATGACGCCCTTCAGCACCTCGCCGCACTGGCATGCCTTGGGATCGGCCACGCGTACGCCCGGGACGTCGAAGCGAAGTTCCGCGTCGTAGTCGCGATAGGCCTCCGACAGTTTCAACCCGCTATGGGAGATGAAGCCGAGCCCGCGCCACTCGAAGTGCGGTCGCAGCTCGAACACCTCCCGTAGCACCGCAAGCGCGGCTGGATTGCCCTCGTATGGAACAACCCGGCTGTACTGATTCTCGACCTCGCACCGTCCCTCGGCGAGCTGCGCGAGCACCATGTGCACCGACTGGAGCAGGTCCAGGGGCTCGAAGCCCGAGATGACGACGGGCCGGTTGTAGTCCGCGGGGATGAACTCGAACGGGCGGGCACCGACGACGGTGGAGACGTGGCCTGGTCCGATGAACCCGTCGAGCCGCAGATCCGGGCTTTCGAGCAGTGCTCGCAGCGGCGGCACGATCGTCACGTGGTTGGAGACGACAGTGAAGTTCGGCACCCCGTCAGCCTTCGCACGCTTCAGTGTCAGCGCAGTGGAGGGGGCGGTCGTCTCGAAACCGACGGCGAAGAAGACGACCTCGCGGTCGGGGTTCTCCCTCGCGATTCGCAGTGCATCGAGCGGCGAGTAGACCATCCGGATATCGGCATTCTCGGCCTTTGCCTCGAGGAAGCTCCCGCTGCCGCCCGGCACCCGCATCATGTCGCCGAAGCAGGTGAGGATGACCTCCTGACGCCGCGCGATCGCGATCCCGTCGTCAACGCGCCCCATCGGGATCACGCACACGGGGCAGCCGGGCCCGTGCACGAGCTCGACGTTCTCCGGCAGCAGGTCGTCGACGCCGTGCTTGTAGATCGTGTGCGTATGGCCGCCGCAGACCTCCATGATCTTGTAGTGCCGGCCCGGCACCACCGTCGCAACGATCTCGCTCGCAAGCACACGGCCGAGCTCGGCGTCCCGGTACTCATCGACGTACTTCATGCTGCCCTGGTCAGAGCTGTGCCTGCGTGAACGAGCAGGGCCTCGCCCGGAGCGACTTCTCCCACGAGATCGGTCATCACGTCCGTAGCGTTCCCATCGGGGTCGACGCAACGCGCTAGCCCCGATCCGTCCGTCTCGACCACGAGCATCCGCACCGCCTCGTCCGAGCAGGTCACACAGCGATCCGCGCAACTGCTCACTCGATGATGCTCGCCTTCAGTTCCTCGAGCTCGCTCTCGTACGCCTCACCGAGCTGCTTGAGCAGCGCGAGTGTGGCGTGCGCCTCTTCCTCGTCCACCTTCGAGAGCGCGAAGCCGACGTGGATCAGCACCCAGTCGCCGGCGCGAACGTCGTTACCGTCGCCGACGAGGAGGCCGACGTTGACATTCCGCCGCACGCCAGCGACGTCGACGCGCGCGAGGTTGTGCTCCTCGTCGACGATCTCCATCACCTGACCGGGGATAGCGAGGCACATGGCGGCTGATTCCCTACCCCCCTCTCGTGCGACAGGCGTCCACAATGCGAGGATCTGGCATTCCACGCTCGATCCAAACGAGCGATCCTTCGGTGAGCGAGGCCATAAACAATGCCAGAGATAAGGCGCCACCGCTTCCGTGTCAAGGGAGTCGTGCAGGGCGTCGGCTTCCGGCCGTTCGTCTACCGGATCGCCCGCCGGCACGGCCTCACGGGTTTCGTCCTCAACGACGGCGAGGGCGTCGTCGTCGAGGCCGAGGGCGAGACGGCGGCGCTCAAGCGATTCGCCGCCGCGCTCGTCGACGAGGCGCCCGGCCTGGCCAGGGTCGAGTCGGTCGAGGTGCGTCCGGTCGAGCTCCGGGGCGACTCGAAGTTCGTGATCGAGCTGAGCGACGCGCGCGGCGAGAAGGCGCTGATCCCGGCAGACATCGCGACCTGCGACGACTGTCTGCGCGAGCTCTTCGACCCGGACGACCGCCGTTTCCGCTACCCGTTCGTCAACTGCACCCAGTGTGGGCCGCGCTTCACGATCGTGACAGGCGTCCCCTACGACCGGCCGCTGACGACGATGGCGGGCTTCCCGCTCTGCGCCGACTGCACCCGTGAGTACGAGGATCCGGCCGACCGGCGCTTTCACGCCGAGCCGATCGCTTGCCCCGCCTGCGGCCCTTCGCTCTCACTCCCGCTCGACGAGGCGGTCGACCTGCTGCGTGCCGGCGCGATCCTCGCCGTCAAGGGACTCGGCGGCTACCACCTCGCCT
>JACDAS010000330.1 GCA_013695295.1 Actinomycetota bacterium
GCGGGCCGACCGCGCCGGGACTGCTGGACGACCTCGACCCCGAGCGGCTCGGCCGGGACCGGCTGCCCTGGTTGAAGGAGATCCTGGAGCTGATCGAGGCGCGCTCGACGAACTGGACGGTCGCGCCTTGCCCGACGCAGGACTGGGCCTCCCTCATCTACCCAGAGCTGCCGGACCCCGAGGCGCTCAGCCGCCTCTACGAGGAGCTCGAGCACATCTGCAGGCTTGACGGCGACGATCCGGTCGAGGCCTGGCGCCGGCGGTCCGACGCGCTCGAGGCCGCGGCCGCCCGCCTGACCGAGCGACGCTTCGACGCCCTGCACTTCGAGGGGCCCGGAACCGACCTTCAGGTCGGGCTCTTCGCAAGCGCGCGCTGGGCGGCCGCGCGCTTCGAGACGGCGGCGGGCATCCCCCATCTCGCCAACGTGCCGACGGAGGAGATCTTCACCTCCCCGGATCCCGAGCGGACGCGGGGCGCGGTGCGCTCGACAAAGCCGCTCGTCCTGAACGACGGTACGACCATCAGAGGTCTCGAGGTGCGGTTCGAGGAGGGAAGGGCGGTCCGGGTGGAGGCCGAGAGCGGGGGCGAGGTGCTGCGCGGGCGGCTCGCGACAGACGTGGGGGCCTCGAAGCTCGGCGAGGTCGCGCTCGTCGACCGCGAGGGCCGGATTGGGCAGACCGGCACGGTCTTCTACGACACGTTGCTCGACGAGAATGCGGCCAGCCACATCGCCCTCGGGGACGGCTTCGGCTTCGTCCTCGGCGAGGGGGACGCGGAACGCCGGAACCGCAGCGCGATCCATATCGACTTCATGATCGGCGGCGACGAGGTGGACGTCACCGGCGTGACGGCGCAGGGTGAGCGCGTCCCGGTGCTTCGCGGCGGCAGCTGGCAGATCTAGCTAGGTCGAGCGGGGCCTCGGCGCGACCGAGTCGATCAGGCGGTCGGCCCGCTCCCAAAACTCCTTCCGCGCCGCGGGCGTGGTCTGGAGCGGCGCGAAGTGGTCGGCCTGAAAGCCCTTGCGCGAGCGGACGAGCACCGCCTTGACGTTCTCGGGGGAGAAGCCCGACGTGCGGAGCCGCTTCAGCAGCTCCCTGACCCCAAAGCTGCCCACCGCCCGGTCCTTGTCCCCGGCCATGAAGACGAAGCGCGTGCTCGGGTGGATCGTCCGGAAGTCCACCTCCTCCTCCGCGAGCGGATTCAGGAGTCCCGGGAAGACGCTCAGCACGGCCGAGGGGACAGGGGGAAGTGCAAGCGCGATCGCCGTGTACTCGACGGCGAGCCGGGCGCCGCGCGAGTAGCCGATCACGACTCTCGGCACGGCCGGCGACTCGAGCTGCACGAGCGCCGCGCGCGTCGCGACGAGGATGTGCCTCAGGGCTCCCCGGTCGCCGGGCGCAACCTCGTAGCGCGGATAGACGACGGCGTTTCCCTGCTCGGCGAGGTGCTCGAGCCACCGGATGTGGTTCTTCGGTGTCAGCTCCAGCTCGTGCAGCCCGTGGAGGAAGACGACGACCGCGCGCGGCTTGCCGTCGGGGCGGTACAGCCAGTACTGGTCGGCGCCCGCTCCGAAGGGGCCCTCTTCGGCCGGCTTGGAGCCCGAGCCGCACCCGGCGACGAGCCCGATCAGCGCCCAGGCGGCGATGGGGGCGAGGATGCGCACGCTTCGATGCATCTAGTCGTTAGACGCGGACGGCGTCTGTTGGTTGATCGTCGCACGTATCGAGGGCCCCGTCCGACTGCACGGCTATTGTCCCGTTCGCCGACACCCTTTAAGCCGGTCCTGTGAGGCCGGAAAGGAGAGCGATGGGCACCCTGCGAGCGAATGGACGCGACGCGAGCACTGCGCGGCTTCGCTCCGAGCGTCTCCTGCTCGACGCCGAGGCGATCGAGCGCACCCTGGCGCGGATCGCGCACGAGGTGATCGAACGGAACCCCTCCCTCGGGGAGGTGGCGCTCGTCGGGATCCAAACCCGGGGCGTCCCGCTGGCGCAGCGGCTGCGCCGGCGGATCGCGGAGTTCAGCGGCGTCGAGGTCGCGCTCGGCAGCGTCGACATCACCTTCTACCGCGACGACGTGCGGGTGCGGGGCGGGGAGGGGCCGCTGCACGCGCAGCCGGTCGTCCGCGCGACGCGGCTCGACTTCCCGCTCGAGGGGATGACCTGCGTCCTCGTCGACGACGTCCTCTACACGGGCAGGACGATCCGGGCCGCGATCGAGGCGCTGTTCGACTACGGCC
>JACDAS010000348.1 GCA_013695295.1 Actinomycetota bacterium
CTCGCCGCCCCCGACGCGCCGACCTGGCCGACCGGCGAGCTCGTCGAGACGAGGTCCCCCAGCGTGACGTCCACGACCGACAGGTGGGCATAGAGCGTGCGGACGCCGCTCGCGTGGGCAACGGTTACCTCATAACCCCAGCCGCCGTCGCGCCAGCCGGCGTAGACCACGCGGCCCGGCGCCGCTGCGTAAATCCGCTTGCCGTAGGCCGCCGGAATGTCGATGCCCGCATGGAAGCGCTGCCCCCGGGGACCGAAGGTGTCGGTGACCGGGAGCGCGAGCGGCCACGCGAGCTCGAGGGGGGACGTGGGCGGCGGGTCCCGGAGCGCGGCGAGGGTCTGCGCGGTGGCTCGCCCGGCGGGCACCAGGCTGGCCCAGCGCTGGAAGCGAAGGAGCGCGGCCTCCGTCCGCGCGCCGAACTCGCCGTCGAACGTCCCCGAAGGGAAGCCGTGCCAGGCGAGGGAGAACTGGAGCGCGGCGACGTCGAATCCGGACATCCCCAGGCGAAGCGTGCGGCTACCGAACGGATGCGCTCCAAAGCGGCCGAGCGCGGCGCGGGTCTGCGGCCCCGGTACTCCGTCCGCGGCGATTCGCGACCGGCGCTGCAGGCGCAGGACCGCGCGCGAGGTCTGACTGCCGAGCACGCCGTCGACGGGCCCGGCGTAGAGCCCGTGGGCCCGCAAGCCGACCTGCAGCGCCGCGACTCTGGGATCGCCTGGCTCCGCGCCCGCCGGCGAGGCGAGCACGAGGACAGTGAGGACGGGGGCGAGGATCCGACGCATAGGCCGTAGCGCGGAGCCCGGGCGGGCGCCGGAGCACTGTTCGGCCACCGGGGGCGGAGTCCTTTCGCATCCGGGCTTGCTCGACCCGAACCTTTCGGAGCGGGTTCTCCGTTATCTCAGCGTCAGATCAACGACGAAAGAGGGGACAACTTGAGCATTCTCTGGATCATCCTCATCGTGGTACTCGTGCTCGCGCTGCTTGGATTTTTCTCGCGCGGCCGCTGGTAGACCCCTTCGGGGGCAGCGCTTGAGTTCATAGGCGGGCCGCCTCGCACTTGCCAGGCGGCCCGCGTGTCGAGAGACTGGGAGGGTGGAGCCGGGCGCTCTCAGCAACCGCCTCGCGCGGCTGGATGCGGTACCCGCGCGTGCACGGCTCGGAGGACTGGCGCGCCCGGACGGCATCGTCATAGTCAGCGAGCGGTTCTGGGCCTTCGCGGGTCGCGACGGCTCGCTCCGCGAGGGGACGATCACGGCCCCGCCGCGCGCACTCTCCAAGATCCCCTTGCTGCGCGGGCTGATCCGCCTTGCCGCGTCCCTCACGCCGCTCTTCCACCGCTCCGGCGTCGCGCGGCCCGGCGAGCGCTGGCTGCTCTCCGGGGCGATTCTTGCGCCCTGCGGCTTCATGTTCTTGCCCGAGAGGGCCTCCCTGGTCGCAGGCGTCGTCCTGACGGGCCTACTCGTCTGCTGGCTCCTGCGGGGGCGGACGCTCGCGCTGCACGGCGCCGAGCACCGGGCGATCGCCGCCGCGGAGGAGGGGCGCCTGCAGGCGACGTGGAGCGGCCTCGCCAGACCGTCGCGGTTCGCGTCTCGCTGCGGGACGAACTTCGCCGTACTCGTCCTACCCGTCGCGGTCGCAGCAGATCGCCTCTGGCCTGTCTCCACGGCGTTCTACACACCCGCGGTGGTCGCCGTCCTCTCGCTCGCGCTCAGCATGGAGCTCTGGCTGGCGGTTCAGGCCGCCCGCGGCTTCGGCCGGATCTTCCTGGTGCCGGGCCTGGCGCTCCAGCGGCTGACGACGCGGGAGCCGCGTCTCGACGAGACGCGGCTCGCGCTGGTGGCAGCGGCCTCCGTGCTCGAGCGCGAGCTCGCCGCGCCCGCAAGCGTCGCCTGAAGGGGCCGCCGTCCGGCGCGGGTCGTACTCTCGGCCCGTGGACGTCGACCCGCTCCGCCGAGGCTTCGCAGAGCTCGTCGGAGCGTTTGCGCTCACCTTCGTGGGCGCAGGGGCGATCATGTCCGGCGCCGGGCTCGTCGGAGTCGCGATCGCCCACGGTCTCGTGATCGCCGTGATGGCCTCTGCAGTCGGTCACATCTCGGGCGGTCACTTCAATCCGGCGGTCACGCTCGGGTTCCTCGTCGCGCGTCGAATGGAGCCCAGGCTCGCCGGCGTCTACTGGCTCGCACAGTTCGGTGGGGCGGTGCTGGCCGCGCTCCTGCTCTGGTGGATCTACCCGAGTACGGCGATCGACGGCTCGAAGCTGGGCACCCCGACGCTGAACGGCGAGATCGGTGCGGGTGCCGGCGTCGTGCTCGAGGCCGTCCTCACGTTCTTCCTCGTCTGGGTCGTCTTCGCGACGGCGGCCGACCCGCGCGGGACCTTCAAGTCGATCGCCGGGCTCGCGATCGGCTTCACGATCACGTTCGACATCCTGATCGGCGGGCCGTTGACCGGAGCCGCCATGAACCCGGCGCGGGCGTTCGGCCCCGCGCTCGTGCACGGCGAGTGGAGCGATGCCTGGATCTACTACGCAGGCCCGCTGCTCGGAGGCGCCATCGGCGCGCTCACGTACGAGTGGCTGTACCTGCGGCCGGCACGACCGGCCGCCGTCGGCC
>JACDAS010000324.1 GCA_013695295.1 Actinomycetota bacterium
CCGAGACGCCGACGACCACGGCGAGGACCGATTCGCCGAGCACGATGATGATGAAGAGGCCCATCCGCTCCGGGATGTGCGAGGCGTGGATCGGCGCAGCCTGGATCACGCGGCGGCTGACCAGCGGCGTCCCGATCTCGATCGCGGTGCCCGCCGCCCAGAGCCAGTAGCGCGCGGGGCCGCCGACGAGGAGTGACGAGGCCCACAGGAGCCAGCCGAGTGTGAAGCCGGAGATGAAGGCCGTCAGCATCGGCCGTGCCGGCGGCACGTGGCGCCAGGCCCTCGCGTTCAGGACGATCACGAGCCCCCGGACGACGAGGTACGCGACGGTGAAGGCGCGTGCCGTCTCGCCGGCCGCGCCGGGAACCTGAACGGCGAGGGTGGCCATCCCGAACATCCCCGCCAGCACCAGCAGGCGGTGCACGACGTCGTCCGTGTCGAAGCGGTCGGCGTAGAAGGTGAAGCCGACCCAGGCCCACCAGATCGGCGCGAAGAGCCCGGCGAACTCGAGGAAGCCGCCGAGCGTCGGGTCGGCGCTCAGCGTTCCGGCAAGCTGGGCGACCGCGACGACGAAGACCAGGTCGAAGAAGAGCTCGAGTCAGGTCGCGCGGCGCTCGCCCTCCTCCTCGGTGTGCCGCAACCGAGGCCGCTCGATCAGCCGCACTAACGTCCCTTGAACTCGGGCGGGCGCTTCTCGAGGAAGGCGCGGAGGCCCTCGCGCGCGTCCTCGGAGGCAAGCGCGAGCGCCAGCGAGCGCCGCTCGAGCTCGACGCCGAGTGAGAGCGGGCCCTCGTACGCGGCGTCCACGGCCTCCTTCGCGAGCCTCGTCGCCACCGGGGCCTTCGCCGCGACCTGACGGGCAAGGCGCCTGGCCTCGTCGAGCCACGCCTCCGGGACGACCACCCTCGCGACGAGCCCGGCGGCGAGGGCCTCCCGGGCGGTCAGGAAGCGCCCGCTCAGGATCACGTCCATCGCCAGGGCCTTGCCGACGGCGCGGGTGAGGCGCTGCGTGCCGCCCGCGCCCGGGATCAAGCCCAGGCCGGTCTCGGGCTGGCCGAACCTCGCCGTCTCCGAGGCGACGACGAGGTCGCACGCGAGCGCCAGCTCGCACCCGCCGCCGAGGCAGAAGCCTGACACCGCCGCCACCAGCGGCGTGCGGATCGCGCGGAGCTCGGCCCAGCGGTCGACGCGTCGGCTCAGGAGGTCGACCGCGCTCGTGCGCGCCAGCTCGGCGATGTCCGCGCCCGCCGCAAACACCCGATCCGAGCCGCCGACGACGACGCACCGGATCCCGGGATCGCGGTCGAGCTCCTGCAGCGCGCGGACGAGCGCCTCCATCAGCTCGTCCGAGAGCGCGTTCAGCTGCCGGGGCCGGTTCAGCAGCACCGTGGCAATGCGCTCCTCTCGCTCGACGAGGACGAGCTCGCTAGCCACGCTGGCCGAGTCTCACCGCTCCAGGAAGCGGCGCACCGCCCCCTGAGCCTCGTCACCGAGCATCGACAGGGAGAGCCAGTCGCGGGCGTGGGTGATCGTCTGGCTCCACGCGAGATCCCGCCAGACGTTGAGCTGGGTCTTCGCGTAGCGCATCGTCGTCGGCAGCTTCGCCGCGAGCTTCGCCACCCACTCGTCCACGACCGTGTCGAGCTCACCGGCCGGCACGGCGCGATTCACGAGCCCCCACTCCGCCGCCTGCGGGGCCGGAATCTCGTCGCACAGCAGGACGATCTCGCGCGCCCGGCGGTCGCCGACGAGAAGCTGGAGCCACTGCGTCGCGCCCCCGGCAGGGACCGAGCCGTGCTCGAGCCCGACATGGCGGATGAAGGCGTCGTCCACGATCACGGAGAGGTCGCAGGCCATCTGCAGCTCGTTGCCGCCGCCGACGCAGATCCCGTTGACGCGCGCGATCGTCGGCTTGCCGAGCTCGCGGAGCCGGTCGTGGACGTCCTTGAAGGCTCCGAACCACCGCCAGTACGCGTCGGGGTTGCCCAGCAGCTCGCCGCCCCAGGACTTCAGGTCGGCGCCGACGCAGAAGGCCCGGCCCGTGCCGGTGAGGACGACGACGCGGATCTCCTCGTCCCAGGAGGCGTCCTCGGCTGCGCGGGCGAGCTCGCGGAGGAGCTGGAAGTCGAAGGCGTTCAGCACCTCCGGGCGGTTCAGCCTCATCGTCGCCCGCGGCGGAGCCTTCTCGTAGACGAGCTTCTCGAAGCCGAGCTCCTCGGGTGAAAGCGCGCGGGGGCTGGAAAGCTCCACCTCAGGTCACGTCCGCGAAGTGGACGTGGAAGCGGCCTCCGAGCTCCATCGCATCCTTGCCTGTTGCGGCCAGCTCGGGGGTGCGCATCGCGGCTTTGAACGACTCGCGATCGGGGAACTCCCACTCGGCGTAGTAGGCGAATTTCGGCTCCCCCATCGGCGCCCCGAAGACCTTCCCGTGGCGGAAGGTCCCGCCCTCGACCTGACGGCAGAGCTCGGCGTGCCGGGCGTAACGGTCGGGGTCGGGCTCCTGTTCGTAGACGACGAAGACACGAATCATCGGACTCTCCCTTTTTCGGCTGGCCTGGCGGGCCGAGCCTAATCGCTTAGGGTTGGCCGATGTCCGGTGGCAACGCTCTGGCCGTCGGGCTCGCGGTGCTGGCGGGGATCGCGGGCTCGGTGCAGGTCGCGGTCATGGGCTCGTTCGGCGAGCGGATCGGCACGCTCGAGGCGCTCGCCTTCGCGACGGCCGTGCAGCTCGCGTTGACCCTGAGCGCGCTCCTCGTCGTGCGCCACAGCGTGTCCGGATTCGCCGCGGGCTTCAGGGAGCCGGCGTGGCTGTGGGTCGGCGGTTTGATGGGCGCCTTCATCGTCTTCACGATCACGCTCGTCGCGCCGAAGCTCGGGGTTGCCGCCGCGATCGGCCTGATCATCGCCGGCCAGCTGATCATGGGCGCCGCGATCGATCGCTTCGGCCTCTTCGGACTCGAGCGGATTGGCCTGACCTGGCCGCGCGTCGTCGGGATCGCGCTGCTCGCCGCCGGGGCGGCTCTCTCGCTCAGGAAATAGCCAGCAGGCTTGATGTGAAAATTGGCGCCGCGCCGGGGATGGCTCAGACCAAGCAGGGCACCACGCTCATCTGTGGCGCGTAGCAGCGCTACGTGACGCAGGCGAGCGTGCTGATCCTGCGCAGTGTCTGGGCCACCAGCCGGCGCTGCGGGAATTTTCACATCAAGCCTCTAGTGGTACGAGCTCGAAGCGGTCGACGTCGACGAGCCCGCGGTCGGTCAGCTTCAGCTTCGGGATCACCGAGAGGGCGAGGAAGGCGAGCACCTGGAACGGCGCAGGGAACGTGCAGCCGAGGGCGACCGCGGCTGCGACAGCCGCGTGGCTGCGCTCGATCACCTCCTCGAGCGGCGCGTCCGACAGGAGGCCCGCGACGGGGAGCGGCAACTCGGCGCGCACCTCGCGGTCGGCGACGGCGACGATGCCGCCGCCGAGCTCCGCGAGCCGGCCAACCGCGAGAGCCATGTCCTCGTCGTTCATGCCGACGACGACGACGTTGTGCGCGTCGTGGGCGAACGTCGACGCAAGCGCGCCGCGCTGAAGACCGAACCCCCGAACGAAGCCGAGGCCGATCCGCCCGGTTCCGAGATGGCGCTCGACGACGGCGATCTTCGCAAGATCCCGTTCGGGGTCGGCGACGGCGAGCCCCTGCTCGACGCGCGGCTCCTCGACGAGCGAGTCGGTCACGATCTGATCCGCCACGAGGCCGATCACCCGCGCCTGCCCGCCCTGCCAGGGAATCCGGAAGTCGGCGAGGCCGACGGGCCGGATCCGGACTGTGTGCCGCACCCACTCGGGCACCTCGATCGCCGGCAGCTCGCCGACCGGCCGTCCCGACTTGAGCACGAGCTCGGGCACGAAGGTCTCGAGGTCGCCGAGGACGAGCAGGTCGGCCTGGTAGCCGGGCGCGATCGCGCCGAGGTGGTCGAGGCGGTGCCAGAGGGCAGGGTGGTGCGAGGCCATCAAGAGCGCGTCCTCCGGTCTGATCCCGAAGGCGACGGCGTCCCGCACGATCGCGTTGACGTGGCCGTCCTCCGCGATGTGCTCGGGCTCGCGGTCGTCCGTGCAGAAGGCGATCCGATGAGGGCCGAACTCCTGGACGAGCGGCAGCAGGGCGCGCAGGTTCCGGGCCGCCGAGGCCTCGCGGATCAGCAGCCACATCCCCGCCCGCAGTCGCTGGCGGCCCTCCTCCGCGGTGTAGGCCTCGTGATCGGAGCGGATCCCTGCTGCGGCGTAGGCGTTGAGCGCCTTGCCGAGCACCCCGGGCGCGTGGCCGTCCACGTGCCTGGCCTCGGGCTCGTTCAGCCGGAGCTTCGCCAGCTCGGTTGCAGCACCGGCGATGACGCCGGGGAAATTCATCATCTCCGCCAGCCCGATCACGCGGCGGCGGCGGAGCAGGCCCTCCAGGTCGCCGGGCGTCAACGGCCTTCGCGGCGACTCGAAGGCCGAGGCCGGCACGCAGGAGGAGGCCATGAAGTAGACGTCGAGCGGCAGGCCCGAGCAGGCGTCCAGCAGCCAGTGGACACCATCGGTTCCAAGCACGTTCGCGATCTCGTGCGGGTCGGCGACGACCGCCGTCGTGCCGAGCGGCAGCACCAGGCGCGCGAACTCGCCGACCAGGAGCTTCGTCGTCTCGATGTGGACGTGGGCGTCGATGAAGCCGGGCACGATGTAACGGCCCGAGACGTCGAGCCTCTCGGCCCCCTCGTAGGTGCCGAGGCCTGCGACGACTCCGTCCACCACGGCAACGTCGAGGTCGAGCCACTCCCGCGTGAAGACCGAGAGGACGCGGCCGCCGCGGAGGACGAGGTCCGCTGGCTCGTCGCCGCGGGCGACGGCGATCCGGCGCTCGAGGCTCAAAGAACTCGTTTCAGAATGACGCTTCGTCTCCCGGGTGCGATAGAGGAGTGCGAGGCAAGGACGCAGGGAGTGCGCGTACCCAAAGGTACGGGCGCGACCGAGGACGCAGAATCGCGCTCCTCCAGCGCGGCCGGGCGGCTCAAGGCTTCATTTTGAAACGAGTTCACAGACCCACGATGTCGTCCGGCCGGACGGGCACCCGGGTCAGCGCGCGCCCCGTGGCGGCGCGGAGGGCCGAGACGACCGCGGCCGTCGAGACGACGGTCGGGGGCTCGCCAACCCCCTTGAGCCCGTAGGGCGCGCCGGGCTCCGGATCCTCGACGAGGTCCGAGACCACCGGCGGCATGTCGAGCGCAGTTGGGAGGAGGTAGTCGGTGAAGCTCGCGTTCGTGATCAGGCCGTCGCTGGTGCGGATCTCCTCCATCAGCGCGAGCCCGAGGCCCTGCGCGGTGCCGCCCTCGATCTGACCGGTCACCGCCTGCGGGTTCAGGGCCTTGCCGACGTCCTGCGCGGTCCCGATCCAAACCACCCGTGTGAGCCCGAGCTCGACGTCCGTCTCGACCACGACCCGCATCGCGGCACAGGCGAAGGCAACGTGGGCGCGCTCGCCGGTGATCTGGCCCGTCTCGGGATCGAGCGGCGTCGTCCGCTCGTGGCGGTAGACGCGCTCGAGGTCGATCTCGTCGCCGGCGCCGAGCTCGCCCCGGCGCTCGAGCTCGGCCTTCGCCGCGCGGCAGGCCAGCTGCACGGCCCCCGCCGCCATCCAGGTCATGCGCGAGGCCGAGGCCGAGCCGGCGGAGCCCACGGTGGCGGTCGTGTGCGGCGCGAGCGTCACCTCGTCGAGCTCGAGCTCGGTGCGGGCGACCTGGGCGATCACGCCCGTCACCCCCTGGCCCACCTCGGCGGCCGCGCAGTGCACCTCGGCGGCGAGCTCGCCGCGGGCGTCGAGGAAGAGGCGCACCCGCGCCGCAGTGAAGTCGTCGAAGCCCTCCGAGTAGCAGATGTTCTTGAAGCCAACCGCGAACCCGACGCCCCGGCTGACGCCCTGGCCGCGCGTCACGTTGCCCGCCCCGCCGGGAAGCCGGATCGGGTCGCGCGGGAGCGCTTCGGGCTCGGGGACGGGCAGCGCGGCGCAGCGGCGGATCACCTCCGCCACCGGCATCGAGCCGGTCACGCGCTGGCCCGTGGGCAGGACGTCGCCGGGCGCGAGCGCGTTGCGGAGGCGGAGCTCGACGGGGTCGAGCGCGAGCTCGGCGGCCAGCCTGTCCATCTGCGCCTCCGCGGCGAAGCAGGTCTGCACCGCGCCGAAGCCGCGCATGGCGCCGCAGGGAGGGTTGTTCGTGTAGACGCAGGTGCTCTCGATCAGGGCGTTCTCGACGGCGTAGGGGCCGCAGGCGAAGGAGGCGGCGTTCGAGGTCACGGCGGTCGAGCTCGAGGCGTAGGCGCCACCGTCGAGCAGGATCCGCATGCGCACGCAGACGAGCTTGCCGTCGCGGTTCGCGCGGTGCTCGGCCCAGATGCGCGCCGGGTGGCGGTGGACGTGGCCAACGAAGGACTCCTCCCGGCTGTAGACCATCTTCACGGGTCGCCCCGTGTGGAGGGCGAGCATGGCGCCGTGGATCTGGATCGAGAGGTCCTCCCGGCCGCCGAAGGCCCCGCCCACTCCCGCCAGGTGGATCCGTACCTGCTCGGGGCGCAGGTCGAGGCAGGGGGCGACCTGATCCCGGTCGACGTGCAGCCACTGGGTCGCGACGTAGACGTCGATCCCGCCCTCGCCGTCCGGGACCGCGAGCCCGGACTCGGGCCCCAGGAACGCCTGGTCCTGGATCCCGACGTCGTACACGCCCGAGATGGCCACGTCCCCCTCGACGTTGGGGTCTCCGTGCCGGATCACGATCGAGCGGACGACGTTCGGGCGAGGATCGCGGCGATAGCCATGGCCCATCGTCGGCGCATCCGGGTGCAGCGGATCCTGCTCGACGGCCCGCTCGGCGTCCACGACGGGCTCGAGCGGCTCGTAGTCGACGACGATCCTCTCCGCGGCGCGGCGGGCCTGCTCGGGGTGCTCGGCGGCCACGAGCGCGACCGCCTCGCCGAAATAGCGCACGCGGTCGATCGCGAGAACGGGTTGGTCGGCGAACTCGAGGCCGTAGCACTTCTGACCGGGGACGTCGCCGTGCGTGAGGACGGCATGGATCCCTGGCATCGTCAGCGCCGCCGTCAGGTCGATGCTGCGGATGCGCGCGTGGGCGAACGGGCTCCGGAGGGTGTGTCCCCAGAGCATCCCGGCCGCGGAGAGGTCGCTCGCGTAAGCGAACTCGCCCTTCACCTTCGGGCCGCCGTCGGCGCGGGCGACGACGTCCCCGATCCGGCCGGAGACGAGCCGCGGCGCGGCCGAGGTCACGGACGCGCTCCGACCGGAGCGCGATCTGCTCGATGCGGGTGGACGGCTCACCGCACAGCCGCCGCCAGCCGGACGGCGTCGAAGATCTTCGCGTAGCCCGTGCAGCGGCACACGTTGCCCGAGAGGGCCTCTCGAATCTCGTCGTCGCTGGGGTCGGGGATCCGGGCAAGCAGGTCGGCCGTGGCGACGACGAGCCCTGGGGTGCAGAAGCCGCACTGCACGGCGCCCGCCTGCACGTAGGCCTCCTGCACTGGATGAAGTTCCTCGCCGTCGGCCATTCCCTCGACAGTCGTCACCTCGTGCCCGTCAGCCTGCGCGGCCAGCACGAGGCACGCGCACACGAGCTCCCCGTCGAGGAGCACGGAGCACGACCCGCATTCGCCCTGCTCGCACGCGTTCTTCGAGCCGGGCAGGCCGAGCCCCTCGCGAAGGGCGAAGAGCAGGCTCTCGCCGCCCCAGACATCGGCCTCGCGCTCCTCGCCGTTGACCCGCAGCGAGATCCTCATGCGAGGCACCGCTCGAGGGCCCGGCCCGCGAGCACGCGGAGTGCGTGTCGACGGTAGGCCGCCGTCCCGCGCACGTCGTCGATCGGCGTCGCGGCCTCGGCGACCTGCTCGGCGAAGCTCTCGCGTTCGGCGATCGGCGCCGTCACGAAACCCGGCACGGGCCCCGCCGAGCCGAAGGAGGCCCGAAGCTCACCACGCTCCCGATCGGCGCTGAGGGCGAGGGAGACGACGGCGATCACCATCGCGTTCCGGGGCCCGACCTTCATGAAGGTCTGCGGGGCCCCGGAGGGCCGCACGAGCACCGCCGAGATCAGCTCGTCGGGCTCGAGCGCGTTTCGCTTCGGGCCAACGAGAAACTCCCGCAGCGGCATCGTCCGGACCCCGCGCACGCTGGCGAGCTCTACCTCGGCGCCTTCGACGAGGAGCGGCGGCAGCGCGTCCCCGGCGGGCGACGCGGTCCCGAGATTGCCTCCCAGCGTGCCTCGGTTTCGGATCTGCGGCGAGCCCACGGTGCGAGAGGCCTCGGCGAGCGCGGGCTGCAGCGCCGCGACGGGCCCGTGCAGGATCTCGGTGTAGGTCACGCCCGCCCCCAGCCTCAAGATTCCTTCCTCGCGGGCCCAGACCTTCAGCTCGGGAACCTCGTTCAGGTTCAGGATCGCGTCGGGCCGGCGGCGGTCGAAGTTCAGCTCCACGAGGACGTCGGTGCCACCCTCGACGGGGAGCGCGCCCGGGTGCTCGGCTTTGAGCGCGAGCGCCTCGTCGAGGCTCCTGGGAGTCAGCACCTCCACCGTCCACAGAGTACGCTCGCGCGCGATGCGGTTCCTGCTCGTCAACGCGCACGTCGTGACGATGGACGAAGCCGAGACGGAGCTCGACGGAGGCTGGATCCTCGTCGAGGACGGCCTCGTCGGCGCGGTCGGGGCGGGCGAGCGACCCGACGCCGACCGGGTCGATCTCGGCGGCGCAGTCGTCACGCCGGGACTCGTCAACGCGCACCACCACCTGTACCAGACGCTTACGCGCGCGCGCGCGCAGGAGGCCGATCTCTTCTCGTGGCTCCGCGCCCTCTACCCGCTCTGGACGGGCATCGACGCAGAGACCGAGTACGCCGCCGCGCGAACGGGCCTCGCCGAGCTCGCGCTCTCCGGTTGCACGACGGTCTTCGACCACCACTACGTCTTCCCGCGCGGGCGCGAAGGCCTCGTGGAGGCGGAGGTGCAGGCGGCGCGGGAGCTGGGCGTCCGAATCGTCGCCTCGCGGGGGTCGATGGACCTCGGGGCCTCGCAGGGCGGCCTGCCGCCGGACGAGCTCGTGGAGGATCCGGATGCGGCGCTCGCGGACACCGAGCGGCTCGCCTCGGCCCTCCACGAGCCCGGCGCGGGTGCGCTCGTGCAGATCGCCGTCGCGCCGTGCTCGCCGTTCTCGGTCACGCGCGAGCTGATGACCCGATCGGCGGAGCTCGCCCGCCGCCTCGATCTCCGCCTCCACACACACCTCGCCGAGACCTCCGAGGAGGAGGCCTACTGCCGCGAGCGCTTCGGGTGCACGCCCGTCGAGTACCTCGAGCAGCTCGAGTGGCTCGGCGAGGACGTCTGGTGCGCGCACTGCGTGCACCTGAGCGACGGCGAGATCTCGCGCTTCTCGGCCACCGGGACCGGCGTCGCCCACTGCCCCACCTCGAACCTCCGCCTCGGCGCGGGGGTGGCACCCGTGGC
>JACDAS010000022.1 GCA_013695295.1 Actinomycetota bacterium
AAGACGTTGAACGGGCGGACGGTGACGGTCGGCAAGTTCAGCTCGTCGTGGTAGGCGTGGGCCATGTGCTCGCCGGCGAGCTTCGAGACGGCGTAGGTCCAGCGCGCCTCCCCGACCGAGCCCGTCGTCGTCACGTGACCCTCGCGGACGTTGTAGGCGTGGGTGCCGAAGACCTCGCTCGTCGAGAACTCGATCAGCCGCTCGACCGTCTGCTTCGTGGCCACGGCCGCCTCGAGGACGTTGTAGGTGCCGATCAGGTTCACGCGCATCGTCCGCACCGGGCTCTCGATCACGGTGTCCACGCCCGCGATCGCCGCGCAGTGGACGACGTGCGTCGCGCCGTGGGCGAGCTCGAGCAGGAGCTCCGCGTCGAGCACGTCGCCCTGGTGGAACTCGAGGTTGGGATGCTCGGCGAGGTCGGAGTCGGTGAGGGCGTCGCGGTGGAGGTTGTCGACCACCACGAGGTGGTTGTCGTCCACGAGGCGGCGCCCGAGAGTCGTGCCGATGAAGCCCGCGCCGCCGGTGATCAGGATGCGCTTGCCGGACAGGGGCACCGCGGGCGAGTCTAGCTTCGGCACGGGGTTCCCGGGCTCCGGGCTGCGAGGCCGGTGACGGCGCCGAGTACGATCGCCGCCAGTGCGCACGCTCGCTGCGATCGGTCTCGTGCTGCTCGCGCTCGCGCCGGGTTGCTCGAGCTCGAGCGCGGCGAGGGACATCGCGATCTCGCTCCGGATCACCGTGTGGCCGCACGGCCGCGGCGAGGGGAAGGTCTCCTACGTCTGGACGCTTCGCTGCAACCCGCTCGGCGGCACGCTGCCCCACGGCGACCGCGCCTGCTACTTCCTCGCGGTCTACCCCGACCTGTTCGAGCCGGTGCCTCGGAACGCGGCCTGCACGCAGATCTATGCCGGGCCGGCAGTCGGCTACGTCCGCGGAACCCTGCGCGGGCGGGCCCTCCGCGTGTTCGTACGGCGGAGCGACGGCTGCGAGCTCGAGCGCTGGGACCGGGTCGGCTTCCTCTTCCCCCGGTTCGTCTAGGGCCTGTCCGGAAAGGGGGCCGCAGCTCATGCCGTGTGAGAAGCAAGCGATGCAAGGACGCAGGGAGCCTCACTATGTGGACATATTGGGGCGAAAGTGAGGACGCCGCAGCGCGCCGCTTCTCGCGCGGCATGGGCCCGGCACACTTTTTGGACAGGCCCGTAGTGGCGACGACCGTCCTGCTCGTGGGCGCCGGCCGGCACCAGCGGCGAGCGATCGCCCGGGCGCAGGAGCTCGGCTTCCGGGTGGCGGCGGTCGACCGAAACGCCGAGGCGCCGGGCCTGGCCGCAGCGGATGTGGCCGAGGTGATCGACTTCTCCGACATCGCCAGGGTGGCCGATTTCGGCGAGCGCGCCGGAGTCCAGGGGGTCCTGACGGTCTCGGCGGATCGAGCTGTCCCGGTCGTCGCCGCCGTCGCCGAGGCGCTCGGGCTGCCGGGGATCGGCTCGGCGACGGCGCACCTGATGACGCACAAGGTCGCGATGCGTCGCCGACTGGCCGAGATCGGCGTGCCTCAGCCCCGGTTTGCGGCGGTCCGGAACCTCCACGAGGGCCGGGCCGCGCTCGACACCGTCGGGCTCCCTGCCGTCCTCAAGCCCTCCGACTCGGGTGGTCAGCGGGGCGTCTTCCGCCTCGACTCGGACGCCGACCTCGAGCTCCACCTCCACGCGGCGCTCGCCGAGTCGGCGACGCGGGAGGCGATCGTCGAGAGCTTCCACGAGGGCATCGAGCTGAACGGCCTCGTCGTCGCGCGCCGCGGGACGGTCGAGCTGCTCACCCTCTCGGATCGCCTGCGCCCGCCCGGCATCGGCTTCGGGGTTGGCTGGATCCACGTCTACCCCTCGACGCTCGCCGGCTACCCGCTCGAAGAGGCCGAGCGTGAGGCGGTGCACGGGGTCCGGGCGCTCGGCCTCCGCGACGGCATCGCTTTCCCACAGCTGATCGTCTCCGACTCCGGCGACGTGCGGATCGTCGAGGTGGCGGCTCGCATCCCGGGCGGCCAGATGGCCGACCTGGCGCGGCACGCGGTCGGCGTCGACCTCGTCGAGCTGGCGCTGCGTCAGGCGCTCGGCGAGGAGATCGGCGACGAGCTGGCGCGCCCGCAGCGCCAGCAGCCGCTCGCGATCCGGTTCCTGACCGCCTCCCCGGGCCCTCTCCCGACCGGGAAGGTACGGAGCGTCGGCGCGCTCGAGCCCGTGCTCGCAGCCCCCGGCGTCGTCCAGGCCGAGGTCTTCCTGGCCGTGGGCGAGACGATCCGCCCCGTCCGGCTCGACGGTGACCGCCGGGGCTACGTGATCGCGGTCGGCGAGACGAACCTCGAGGCCCTCGACCGCGCCGAGGCGGCCGCCCGCCTTCTGGAGGTCGAGGTCGAGTGACCTGCCGGTTCGACCTCGCGCACTACCGGGAGCTCCTGGGCGCGGCGCGAGCAGGCGGCTACCGCTTTGCCACCTTCGAGCGGGAGCCGCGCGCGGGCGACCTGCTCCTCCGCCACGACGTCGACCTCTCGCTCGAGGCCGCGCTGCGCGTCGCGGAGCTGGAGGCGCAGGAGGGCGCTCAGGCGACCTACTTCCTGATGACCGAGAGCGTCTTCTACAACCTCGCGTCGGCGGCAGGGCGCTCGGCGATCGCGCGCCTGCGCGAGCTCGATCACCGGGTCGGGCTGCACGCCGTCCATCCGAGGGCGATCCTCGACGAGCGCTTCGACCCGGTCGTCGCCTGGCACAACCCCGATCCGGGCTACATGACCGCCGCGGTCGAGGGCGCTGCGAACGTGATGGAGCCACGCTTCTTCTCGCCCGAGACGTACCGCTCCGACTCGAACGGGCGCTGGCGGCACGGGTGTCCGCACGCCGACCTCGCCGCCGGTCGCTTTGCCTGGCTGCAGCTGCTCACGCATCCCGAGATCTGGGCGTATCCGGGCGAGACGATGGGCGAGACGATGCTCGCGATGCTGGACGCGGAGCGCGCTCGCCGCCTGGAGCAGCTCGCGGCAGACCGGATCGACCTCTCGTGAGGCCGCTGACGGTGCTCGTCTCGGCCTGCGGCGCCCCCGGCACCGCGGCGCTCCTCCGGGCGCTCCGCTCGAACGGCGAGCGAGACGTCCGCCTGGTCGGCACGGACATGGCCGAGCTCGCGATCGGACGGCACCTCTGCGATGCGTTCCACCTGGTCCCGGCGGGTTCCGACCCTGGGTTCGCGGACGCGATCCGGGAGGTCTGCCGCCGGGAGGGGGTCGACGCGATCCTGCCGCAGTCCTCCTTCGACCTCGAGGGCCTCGCGGGCGAACGGGATCGGTTCGAGGGCATCGCCGTGCTCGTCTCGTCGCCCGACACGATCCGCCGCTCGAACGACAAGGCCGAGAGCTACGCCCTGCTGCACCGGATCGGCGTCCGCGCCCCGCGCTTCCTGCGCGTGAACGGGGCGAACGAGGTCGCAGAGGCCGCGGCGGAGCTCGGCTACCCCGAGCGGCCGGTCTGCTTCAAGCCGGTGTTCTCCTCGGGCTCGCGCGGCTTCCGCGTCCTCGACCCGACCGTCGACCGCGCGCACCAGTTGCTGCACGAGCGCCCGGGCTCGGTGGCGATGCGGCTCGAGGAGGCGGTCGAGCTGCTGCCCGGGAGCGGCGGTCCCGACCTGCTCGTGATGGAGCTCGCGACCGGCAAGGAGCGGACGGTCGACGGGATCGCCGACGGCGAGCGGATCCTGCTCGGCCATCCGAAGACGCGCGAGGCGATGCGCGCGGGGCTCGCGATGTACTTCGAGACCCTGGACGACCCGGGGCTGATGGAGACCGCGAGTCGCATCGTCGCCGAATTCGGGATCGAGCACTTCTTCAACATCCAGCTCGTCGGCGAGCACGTGATCGAGATCAACCCGCGAATCTCCACGGTCGTCTATCAGGAGGATCTGAACCTCCCCTACCTGGGGGTCAAGCACGCGCTCGGCGAGCTCTCGCCGGACGAGCTGGCGGCGCTGGCGAGCCGCGTGCGTCCGAGCCGGCGCGCACTGCGCTACTTCGAGCAGATCGAGTGGGACGAAACACCCTGAACCGGCAGGTCTTGCAACTGCGCGGCGGCGGCGCCTGTTCGTTTGCAAGACCTGACCCCAGGGTCGCCCGGCTCGACGTCGCTTCCGACGTAGCCCTTGCCTGCGCCTGTCAGGTCGAAAGGGACCGCTTGCCCATCGCGGGCGGAGCCGGGCTTTGCCCGGCGGGAGCCCAGGGGAGAGTCGCGTGAGCGCTGCGGAGAAGGAGGGGGTCAACGGGGGAACCACGGGTTCCCCCGTTCTGAGGGTCGTGCACACCCCGCTCAACGTCGCCGGGATCCCGTGGACGAACGTCCAGGCGCTGCGCCGGCGGGGGGTCGACGCGAAGCTGGTCGTCGTCGAGCGGCAGCGCATGCACCCCGAGGCCGACGTCGATCTCGCCCGGCGGCCCGGCCTCCTCGGGCAGGCCCGAGCCCAGTGGCCGGCGTTCGCGCGCCTCCTCCCGCGCACGGACGTGTTCCACTTCTACTTCGGCTGGACGCTGCTGCCGAAGTTTCTCCAGTTCCCGGTCCTGCGGGCCGCGCGTAGACGGTCGGTCTTCCACTTCCTCGGCTCGGACATCCGCGGCAAGACCGAGGCCGAGCTGGCCTACCGCCACCGCGCCGACGCCTGCATCGTCGGCTCCTACGACGCGATCCGCTGGGTCCCGGAGGCCGAGGTCGTCCCGCCCGGGATCGATCTGCGCACGATCGCCGCCGCGGCGCCGTCCGGCCGCGAGCGCCCGCTCGTCGTCCACGCCCCGTCGAGCCGCTCCCGCAAGGGCACGGCCGACGTGATCGCCGCCTGCGAGGGGCTGCCGCTCGACCTGGAGATCGTCGAAGGCCTACACCACGACCAGGCGCTCGCGCGCTATGCCGCGGCGGACATCGTCGTCGACCAGCTGAACGCCGGCTGGTACGGGATCTTCGCGATCGAGGCGATGGCGCTCGGCAAGCCCGTGCTGACCTTCCTCCACGACGAGGCCGTCCGCCGCACGGAGGAGGCGTTCGGCGTCCGAGTCCCGATCGTCTCCGTGGCGAGGGAGACCCTGCGCGAGCGCCTGGCCGAGCTGGCCGCGTCCCCGGCGGAGCGCCAGCGGGCCGGCGCGGCGAGTCGGGCCTACGTGGAGCACGTGCACGATGCGGACCGCATGGCCGAGCGCCTCGTCGGCATCTACTCTCGACTCTGATGCGCGTGCGCCGACCGGTGCTGGCCCTGCTCTGCGCGCTCGGCACCGGCTGCGGGGGCGCCGGGCCGGCCCCCGAATTTGCGCCGGGCGACGCCTCGACGGCCCCGCCACCCTTCGTGCTCCGCTCGTCCGCCGGCACGCAGACGGCGAGCCAGGGCTCGAGCTGCGTCGACAGCGGCCAGGGAGGCGGGATGTTCGGGAGCGTGTGCGCCGACACCGCGCCCCCGCCGGCTGCCCGGCTCAGCGTCGTCCGGCCGGGCGAGACGGTTCGGATCGCGATGGCGGGAGCCCGCCTGAGCGCGGCCGAGGCGAGCGTGCACCCGCTCGGCTGCCCGGGTCGCCTGCTGCGCCGGATCCGCCTGGGCGGCCGTGAGACCCGCTGGCGGGTGACGCTACCCCCGGGCGACTACGAGCTCTCGCTCTTCGGCCGCTTCCACGCCGACGACGGGCGCCAGGGCGACTCGAGCGGCGTCGCCGGGCTCTCGGTCAGCGCCGAGGCGGCGCTCGAGATCGTCGACGCCGCGGCCGGCGTCCGCAAGCCCTGCGCCTGATGCGAGAGCAGCTGAAGCGCCTGGCGAGGCACTCGGCCATCTACGGGGTCGGGGGGCTCGTCTCCCGGATCCTGGCGGTGCTGCTGCTGCCGCTCTACACGCACTACCTCGACCCCCGGGACTACGGGGCGATCGAGACGCTGCTGGCGCTCTCGGCGGTGCTCGCGATCGTGCTGCGCGCCGGGATCTCGAGCGCCTTCTTCCGCTTCTACTTCGACTCGCCCGAGCCCGCGAGGCGGCTCGTCGTCGTCCGCACCGCCTTCTGGTTCACGATGGCCTCGGCGACGGCTGGGCTCGCCCTCGGCCTCGCGCTCGCGGGGCCAGTGTCCCAGCTCCTGTTCGGAACCGGTGCCCACGCCGACCTTGTGCGCGCCACGTTCGTCGGCCTCTGGGCGCAGATGAACTACGAGCAGATCGCGGCGCTCTTCCGCGTCGAGGAGCGCTCGGTCGCGTTCGTCTGCTCGATCCTCGCGAACCTCGTCGTCACGGTCGGTGCGACCGTGGCCCTCGTGGTCTGGCTCGACAAGGGCGCCGTGGGAGTGATCGTGGGCAGCTTCGTCGGCACGCTGACCGTGTACGCGGTGTTGCTCGGCTACCGCCGCGAGCAGCTCGGTCTCCAGTTCGACGGGTCGCTCCTGCACCGGATGAACCGCTTCGGCCTGCCGCTCGTCCCCTCGGCCCTGGCGCTCTGGGCGACGAATTTCAGCGACCGCTTCTTCCTCGTGAAGCTGGTCGGCACGGCCGAGGTGGGTCTCTACTCGATCGGCGTGCGCGTCGCCTCGGCGCTCGTCCTGCTCCTGACCGCCTTCCGCACGGCGTGGCCGGCGTTCGCCTATTCGATCGACGACGACGACGAGGCCCGCCGCACGTACGCCTTCGTCCTGACCTACCTGCTCTACATCTGCTCGTGGGTCGCCCTCGGGCTCGCGCTCCTGTCGCCGTGGCTCGTCCGGCTGCTGACGACACCGGAGTTCTACGCCGC
>JACDAS010000030.1 GCA_013695295.1 Actinomycetota bacterium
AGAGCGACCGCTTCCTGGTCGCGCCGGGGCACGTTTTCCCCGACATCGAGCGCGTGGTCGAGACGCATGAGACCTACGAGGTCGTCGACAAGAACGACGAGGTCGAGGCGCTCGCCCGCGCGGGAGATCCACGCGTCCCGCTTCAGTAGCGGCCCGAGCAATCCCGGTAGCGGCCGCGGGTGGCGTTTGACGAAGTCCCGGCAGGGTCAAGTCACCGTCTATGCCGAGCGTCGACGAGGGAGCCGGGCTCGCTTGTGATGTCGCGGCGCTCCGCGCGCTCATCGACCGGCTTCTCGACGAGGGTCGCCGGCCCGACGACCCGATCCTGATCGCCGCATCAGCCGTCCTGCGCGACAAGCTTGCCGAGCTTCGGGGCCAGGTGTCCGAGCAAGGGCGGTAGCGCCTTCGCGCCCGACAAGGGTGTCGTTCGCGGCGATCCGGGAAATGTCCGCAGGTGCGCCACGTCTGCCTGCTGACCGACAGCCCGGAGCCTTCGGGAGTCGGAGCGCACATGCTGACGCTCGCCGCCGAGCTTCGGGGCCGGTGGCGGATCTCGCTCGTCGCGCCCGCCTTCGAGAAATACTCCGCGCTCGCGCGGCAAGCCCTCCGGCTCGAGCTCGAGGTCTTCCGCCACGAGGGAGACGGCGCCGGGGGCCTGGAGAGCTGGCTCCGACAGGCCTCCGTCGCGATCCTCCACGTCCACGCGGGGGTTGCCTGGGAAGGACACGGCGCGGTCTTAGCGGGACGACGAGCCGGCGTCCCGATCGTCGTTCGGACCGAGCACCTGCCGCAGCTGATCACGACAAACGATCAGCGGGCCGAGCACCGCGCGCTCGTCCGCCAGCTCGACCGCCTGATCTGCGTGTCCGACGGCGTGGCTCGCAGCTACGTCGCCTCGGGGGTCCCGGCGGACTGGATCACCGTGGTGCGGAACGGCACCCGGTGCGTAGACGCGGTTCCGCAGCGGCTGGGCATACCGCCGGAGCTGCCGCTCGTGCTCGCAGTCGGGCGTCTCACAGAGCAGAAGGGCCTCGATCTCCTCATCGACGCGGCCGTGGAGTTGCCCGGGGCCCAGGTCGTCATCGTCGGCGAGGGCCCGCTCGAGGCCGAGCTCCGTGCGCAGATCGTCGAGCGAGACCTGACCGACCGCGTCCGGCTCTGCGGGCCCAGAGACGACGTTGCTGCCCTCCTGGCCGGCGCAGACGCGCTCGCGCTGCCATCGCAGTTCGAAGGCCTTCCGCTCGTGGCGCTCGAGGCGATGTCGGCCGGAACTCCCGTGGTGGGCACGCGCGTCTGCGGAGTCGAGGAGGTCATTGTCGACGGAGTCACGGGCCGGCTCGTCCCTCCGGGCGACTCGAGTGCCCTCGCACGCGGGCTGGCGGAGGTGATCGGGTCACCCGCGCTCGGGGCCGCCTGGGGCGAGGCCGGACGCCGGCGGCACCGCGAGAGCTTTACGGCCGCGCGGATGGGGCATGAGACCGCTGCCGTCTATGACGACGCTCTGCGCAGATCAGGCCCGCGCCGCTCGAGGCGAGGACGGGTGACGCCCACCCGCATCGGCTTCGTGGGCGCGGGCGTCATCGCCAACCGCCATCTCGCCAATCTGCTCGAGTTTCCGGACGTCGAGATCGCGGCTGTCGCCGATCCGGCCGAGGAGCGCGCCCGAGCGCTCGCCGGACGATGCGGCGCGGCTGCGTACGGTGACCACGAGAGCATGATCGTGCGCGAGCGGCTCGACGCTCTCTACATCTGCGTGCCGCCGTACGCACACGGCGCTCCGGAGCTCGCCGCGATCGAGGCCAACCTCCCGTTCTTCGTGGAGAAGCCACTCGCCGCCGACCTCGAGACGGCCGAGACGGTCGCATGCGAGCTCGAGGGCCGCGGGCTCGCGACGGGGGCCGGGTACCACTGGCGCTACCTCGATGTCTACGAGCATGCTCGCGAGCTCCTCGCCGACAATCCGGCCCGCCTCGCCCTCGGCTACTGGCTCGACGCCACGCCCCCACCGAGCTGGTGGGTGCAGCGGGAGCATTCGGGCGGCCAGACCGTCGAGCAGACGACGCACGTGCTCGATCTTGCCCGCACGCTCGTCGGCGAGGTGGTGTCCGTCTACGCCGTCGGGGCTCGAACCGAGCGAGCCGATCGCGACGGCGATATCGACGACGTCTCGACGGCGACGTTGCAGTTCGAGACCGGCGCGGTCGGTTCGGTCTCCTCGACGTGCCTACTCAACTGGCCGCACCGCATCGGCCTCCACACCTTCAGCCCGTCGCTTGTGATCGAGCTGTCCGAGTTCGAGCTGATGGTCGACGTCGGCCGGGGCCGACCCGTGACCCCGTCGCAGGTCGATCCGTTCGTCCTGGAGGATCGCGACTTCGTCGATGCCGTCCAGGGCAAGCCGAACCGCATCAGGACTCCCTACGACGATGCCCTGCGGACGCATCGCCTCGCCTGTGCAGTCGACCGCTCGGCGCTGGAGGGCCGCCCGCTCGAGCTCGACCCGGCCGCCGGTCGTGCCTAGGCGTGGCTCTGCCGGCGCGTCCGTCTGAAATGACCGGTCGACGGCAGGGAGTAGAGACCCACGCTGAGCGGCGAGAGATTCGCTCCCTCGGCATCGAGTCGCCGGGTCACCCCTACATCTGGAGCTATCTCGAGGAGCCGCTCGCCGAGGGCTCCTTCCAGGTGGAGACCATCTACTCGGGTCTCTCCGCCGG
>JACDAS010000051.1 GCA_013695295.1 Actinomycetota bacterium
CGATGTAGCCGCGGTGTCGCCACGTGCCGTCGGGAAGCTCGAGCAGCCGTGCCCGCATCCGCCGCTCCGTGTAGTCGACGATGTCCTCCATCGCGGCGAGGACGGTGTCGGCGCCGAACTCGCGGAACGTGTCGAGCAGCCGGCGCCTGATCGCCTCGACGGCGGCGATCTTGGCTCGCAGATCGAGGGCCAGCAGGTCGGGGAGACGCGAGTTGCGCAGGTAGGTGCCCTCGACGTCCTTACGCAGCCTGCCGTTCTCGACGATCTTGATCGGACCGGTCAGCGGCTGCTCGCCGAACATGTCCGCCGCGTCCACCTGGACCTGGCCGGCGGTGGGGCCCCCGACGTCGATCACGTGCAACGAGGCGCCCGCCCAGGCGACCAGTTCACCCTCCCAGTAGATCGGCGTGGCGACCTGCACGCAGGTCTGGTGACACACGGACACGTACGGGTCGTTGCAGAGGAAGACGTCCTCGGGCTCGAACCCCGGGTTGTCCGCGTACTCGGCGAGCAGGTACCGGACGAGCGAGGAGAGGGTGGTCGCCTGCGCGCAGATGAAGTTGTCGATGTAGACGAGATCGCCGGAGGCGTTCATCAGGCCCGCGTTCATGTCGAACACCTCGGTGGCGACCGGCGAGCCCGACGTCCGGCTGATCGTCAGCGCACCCTCGTCGTTTAGGTACCAGAGGCGGTGGCGGAGGATCTCGAATGTGGCGGGGTCGAGCCGGAGACCGAGCTCGGACGGAGCCAGTGCCATCAGCGCGCCGCCTCCGCCAGCTCGTCGCGGACCTCGTCGACGAGCGGGCGGGCGTCGCCCCCGCGCACCCCGGGCACGATCAGCGACGGCAGCTCGGCGAGACCGACGACAGCACCGAAGTAGGTCTCCACCTTGGCAAGGGTGTCCTCATGGAAGGAGGGCCGCGGTCCGGCGACGCAGTCGCGTACGACGACGATGTCGAGATCGCGGTAGTAGGCGTCGCGGATCGTCGTCTCGACGCAGAAGTCGGTGTTGCAACCCGAAATCAGGAGCGTGTCGATCCCGAGCATCCGCAGCTTCGTGTCGAGGGTCGTCTCGAAGAGGACCGAGGCACGGTGCTTCTCGATCACGTAGTCCTCGGGCCGCATCGACGGAACGACCTCGTCGGCGAAGTCGACCTCCCACGTGCCGCGCAGGCACGGCGTCCAGCGCTGCTTCGCCTGATGGCTGGGGATGCGGCGGCGGCGCCGGGTGACGTCCTCGGGGAAGTGGATCTGCTGAGACCAGAACACCGGCAGCTCGATCTCGCGCGCGAGACCGACGAGCCGGAGCAGGTCCGGGATGATCGCCCGCTGGTTGGCCGTGCCGACACCGGACCTCTCCATCCGGCTCTCCGGATGGCAGAAGCCCTTCTGCATGTCGATCACGAGCAGCGCGGTCACGCGCGGGTCGATGTACGGCTCTGTTGCTGGCGTCGTCGCCATGGGACGGCTCACCTCACTTGGCTTGTCGGGTGGTGGTCGTGGCAGGATCGTCCGGCTGTCCGGGGGCAGCGACGAGGTTGTCGATGTCCTTCTCGACGCTGGTGAGATGCGCGAGAACGTGGCCCCTCGCACGGCGGCCGTCTCCCGCCCGGACGGCTGCGTCGATGCGCGAATGCTCGTTGAGGGATCGTCGTGCCCTACCGGGAATGTCCCAGAGCGCGGCCCGCTCCTTGAGCAGCCGCGTCCCGAGCGCCTCTGCGAGCTCGACGAGCGCGCCGTTGCCGGCCGCCTCGCACAGTCCGCGGTGGAACATCACGTCCGACTCCACGAGCCCCGTCAAGTCGGAGTTGCGCACGGCGTCGCGCATCTGCTCGAGCGCCTCGGCCATGGCGTCGAGCCCGGGGCGTTGGCGGCGGCTCGCGGCGAGCTCGGCGGCGTGGGCCTCGAGGCCGCGACGGACCTCGAGGAGCTCGTGCACACGACTGGAGTGTCTCCGCGTCCAGCCGCGCCACTCGCGGCGCAGGTGCTGCCGGTCGTCGCTCCCACCTGTGACGAACGTCCCCGTCCCGTGACGGATGTCAACCAGCCCGAGCGCGTGCAGAAACTGGATCGCCTCACGGACGGTGCCGCGGCTCACCTGGAGCTGCTCGCCAAGCTCACGTTCGCTCGGCAGCTGCTGGCCGGGTTGCAGCGACCCGTCCTCGATCAACCGACGTAGCCGCTTGCTCACCTGCTCTTTGAGCGGGAGCGGCTGGAGCGGCTCGAGCGCGACCACGGCGTGGTCGGCTCCCGTCGCCTGTGCCTCGGTGGGATGCCTCGCCGCCCGGCTCATGCCGAAGCCGCGGTTCGCTCAATCGCACCGGCGCGCTCGATTTGCAGCGCACGTAGGGCGATGATGTCAACGACGACGCGCGCCCCGACCCGGGCGGTGTTCCCGGAGTGGTCGAGGAACGGCGAGACCTCGACGCAGTCGGCCGCGCCGATCGGGCCCGACGCGACGATCTCGAGCCCACGCACGAGCTCGCGGCCGGTCATGCCGCCGATCTCGGGCCCGCAGGTTCCCCAGGCAAAGGCACCGTCGAGAACGTCGATGTCCACCGACAGGTAGGTCGTCTCCGTTCCCGACGACGCGATCTCGATCGCCCGCGTCGCCACCTCGTCGATCCCGAGTCGATCGACGTCGCGGATCGTGAACACGGTGACGCCGTGCTCGTCCGCGACCTCCTGCTCGAGCCGCGGGTTGGCGGCGCCGTGCACGCCGATGATGACGACGTTCGAGCCGTCGACGTTGGGAAGCTCGAGCACCCGCGCCACGGGCGAGCAGTGCCCGAGCGTCTCGCCGTCGATCTCGGGTGCGGTGTCGAGATGGGTGTCGAACATGACGAACCCCATGCGCCCGCTCGTGTGGCGCGACAGCGCGGCGGCCCCGGGAATGGTCGTTGCGTGGTCGCCTCCGAGGAGGATCGGGAAGCATCCCGCCGCGTAGATCTCGTCGAGCACCACGACCGCCCGCTCGAACGTGCGCGCGGCGTTGCCCGCCACCGGGTCGATGTCCCCACAGTCGACGAGCGCGACATGGTCGGAGTAGGTGACGCCGTGGTCGTAGTGGTAGTTCTCGCCGAACGCGAAGTGCGACGAAGCGTCGCGCAGCGCGCGCGGCCCGTGGCTCGCACCCGGCCTGGTCACCGTCGTCGAGTCGAACGGAAGCCCGATCACGGCCGCCGTCGCCCCGGCCTCCCGGAGCGCCGAGCGCTCTGGCGGCACGTAGGGTGCCCTGAGGAACGTCGCGATGCCCGCATGGAGGATCGCCATCGATCACCCCTCCTTCTGTGGGGACGTTTGCTGGCGCCGTCGGGCCGCGTCCTGGACGGCGTCGACGATGTTGTGGTATCCGGTGCACCGGCAGAGGTTCCCGGCCAGCGCTTCGCGCAGCTCGCGTTCCTCGGGAACACCCGGGGTCGTCGAGAGGACGTAGCTCGCCGTCATCAGGAACCCGGGCGTGCAGAACCCGCACTGCAGGGCGTGGTGCTCGCGAAACGCCTCCTGCAGCGGAGCGAGCACCCCGTCTCGGCCGAGCCCTTCGACTGTCTGGATCTCTGCCCCGTCGCACTGCACCGCGAGCAGCAAGCAGGAACGCGCCGGCTCGCCGTCGAGCAGGATGGTGCACGCACCGCATACGCCGTGCTCGCAGCCAAGATGTGTACCGCACAGCTCGAGGTCCTCGCGCAGGAAGTCGGCGAGCAGGCGGCGCGATTCGACCTGCGCTTCGACCTCGTCGCCGTTCACGAGCATGCGGACCGGTCGCGCGTCGACGGGAGTCACGGTCACGCCGCGACCTCCAGCCCTGCACGCGACGCTGCCAGGTGCAGAGCCCGCGCCGTCAGCACTCCGGCGACTTCCCTTCGATAACCGGCGCCGGCCTGGGTGTCCGTGAACGGCTCGATCGTTTCGCGCACGCGCCGTGCCACGTGCTCGATCAGCGAGGCGCTCGGTCTCTGACCGCGTACGAGCTCGTCGAGCCCCTCGATCTCGACCGGCGTGCCGCCCACACCGCACAGCGCGAGCCGGGCGTCCTCGAGAGTGCCGTCGGCGCCGGCGTGGATGAGCGCCGCCACGCCGACGAGCGCGAACGCCCCGTGAAGACGCGCGATCTCGAGGAACGCCCAGCCCGCGCCCGGCGGCTGGGGAGGGAACTCGACCGCGACGAGCAGATCGCTCGGATCGACGCCGGTGGTGAACGGGCCCAGGTAGAACTCGGTGGCGGGAATCGTCCTCGGCCCGGTCGGGCCGAGGACGTGCATGGTCGCGCCCAGGACAAGGGTCACGGCCGGGATCTCGGCCGCCGGATCGGCATGTGCAACGCTGCCTCCTACCGTCCCGCGCGTGCGGATCGGGACGTGCGCGACCAGCCGGACGGCCTCGACGAGGAGCGGCAGCCTCTCGCGCATCGTTGCATCGAGCTCGAGCGTCCGCTGCCTGACGGTCGCGCCGATGCGGATCCCCCCGGTCTCTCTCGCGTCGATCTCGGACAGCTGCTCGATGCGGTTGAGGTCGACGAGCACCGACGGACGGACGATGCGGAGGTTGAGCAGAGGCATCAGGCTCTGCCCTCCGGCGAGGAGCTTCGCCTCGTCTCCCGCGTCCGCGAGCACTGCGACGGCTTCGTCCACGGTGGTCGGGTCGCAGTAGGCGAGCGGCGCGGGCTTCATCGCGCCGCCTCCGGGACCAGCGTCGACGTGCCCGTCCTCTCGGCGGAGGAGATCAGCTCGAGGATGGCCTGGGGGGTGACGGGAAGGCGCGTGATCGTCGCACCGAACGGGCGCAGCGCATCCTCGATCGCAGCCGTGACGGCGGCCGGGGAGCCGATCGCGCCGGCTTCCCCGACGCCCTTCATGCCGCCCGGGATGATCGGCGAGGGTGTCACGAGGTGGTCGACGCGTGGCCGCGGGATCTCGAGTGCCGTCGGCAGCAGGTAGTCGAGGAAGGTGCCGACCCGCGGCTGTGCGTCCTCGTCGTAGCTGAGCTCCTCGTACAGGGCCATGCCGATCCCCTGCGCGATTCCTCCGTGGATCTGCCCCTCCACGATCAGCGGGTTGAGCTGGGTCCCCGTGTCGTGGACGTAGACGTAGTCGAGGAAGGTGACCTCGCCGGTCTCCCGGTCGACCTCGACGACGGCGACATTGATCCCGTACGGCCAGGCCATCTGCGGCGGGTCGAACACCTCGATCGCCTCGAGACCGGGGTCCATCCCGTCGGGCAGATCGGCAGGACGAAGGTAGGCAGCGCGGCCGACGTCGGCCATCGTCACGTAACGGTCGGGGGAGCCGGCGATGGAGATCACGCCTGCGTTGATCTCGAGGTCGCCGGCCGCCGCCTCCAGCATGTGGGACGCGATCTCGAGCACCTTGCGGCGGACGGTGCCCGCCGCCTTCATCACGGCCGCGCCTCCGACGGCCGCGGACCGGCT
>JACDAS010000107.1 GCA_013695295.1 Actinomycetota bacterium
CGGCGGCGAGGCGCGGGTCGACGCCGACGGCGAGACCGTCCGCGAGCTCCTCGACGACCTGATGGCCCGGTTCCCGAACCTCCGTGAGCGGATCTTCGCCGGGGGGGAGATAGCCTCCTTCGTCAACGTCTACGTCGAGGGCGAGGACGTCCGCACGCTGCGCGGCCTCGACACGCCCGTCAGCGACGGCTCGACGGTGATCCTCCTGCCGGCCATGGCCGGTGGGTCTAGGGCGTCGCTTGCGATGCCCGCGTCAGGGTCGCGGGCTCTGCCCGTGATCCGTCTGAAATGACCGGTCGAGCGCTTGGGGTACGGGCCCAACGCTCCTAGTCCTGTAGCGGTCTCGCTGCTCGGGCTCGTCGGCGGGACACCGCTCGTCGAGCTGAGCCGGCTCGCGCGGGTGGCGGGAGTCCCGGAGGCCGTGCGGCTCTACGCCAAGCTCGAGGGGCAGAACCCGACCGGATCGACCAAGGACCGCGTTGCGCTCGCGATGATCGAGGCAGCGGAGGCCTCGGGCGAGCTCGAGCCCGGCCGCGAGCTGCTCGAGCCCACGAGCGGCAACACCGGCATTTCGCTCGCGCTCGTCGCAAAGCTGAAGGGCTACCCGCTCACGTGCGTGCTGCCGGAGAGCGTCACCGAGGAGCGGCGGCGGCTGCTCGGCCTGTACGGGGCGACCGTGATCGCCTCGCCGGGGGCCGAGGGCTCGAATGGAGCGGTCCGGCTCGCGCTCGAGCTGGCCGCGCGCGAGCCGCGGTACTTCATGCCGTTCCAGTACGGGAACGACGCGAACCCGCGGGCGCACTACGACGGAACCGGCGCCGAGATCGCCGAGGCGCTCGACCGGGTCGATGTCCTCGTGGCAGGGCTCGGCACGGGCGGCACGCTGATGGGTGCGGGGCGCCGGCTGCGCGAGCGCTTCCCCGACGTCGTCGTCGCCGCGGCCGAGCCGCTGCCGGGTGACCCGGTGATGGGCCTCCGCTCGCTGGAGGACGGCTACGTACCTCCGATTCTCGACGTGGCGGCGCTCGACCGGAAGGTGCTGGTCTCGAACGCCGAGGCCATCGCTGCGCTCCAAGCCCTGCTGCGCGAGGAGGGCCTTTTCGCGGGCGTCTCCTCCGGCGCCGTCGCCCACGTGGGCGTGAAGCTGGCGCAGGAGCTCGACGAGGGTGTCGTGGTCTGCATCCTCGCGGACGGCGGGTGGAAGTACCTCTCGGCAGATTTTTGGTCGGCGCCCGACGTCGCAGGCTCGATGGAGAGCACCCTCTGGTGGTGATCAGTTCCGCACGCGCGCTCGTCCTGTTACCAGCGTTCAGAGATCCAGCGTCCAGTTGTTGCCTTGGCGCACCACGCGCATCCCGACACGCTCATAGAGCCGCAGAGCGCCGGTCTCGTTCTCTGCGTCGACACCGAGTCCCACCCGTCGAAGACCTCGGGCATGGAGCTCGCCCAATGCTGCGCGGAGAAGTGCTTCGCCGAGGCCGCGACGGCGCCAAGGCGGGCGGACGCCGAGCGACTCGATCCACCCGAGCTCGTGCTCGCCAGCGCGCTCGGGGAACGCGAGGAGAAATCCGGCCAGCTCCTGACCGTCCGCTGCGAGCAGCCAGAGTGACGGATCGAATGCCCGTGCTCGAAGGTAGAACTCCCGGAAGTTCCCCTGCGACGCCTCGTGGAAGAACGGGTCGTTTGCGAAGCACTCGTTGAGGGCTGCGCGGAGCGGGTCCTCGTCGCTGGGACGGTAAGGGCGGACTTCCAATCCTGCCGGGAGCGGGCGCGGCTCGGGCGGCGTGTCCTGAAGCGCGACCTGCATCGTGTAGTTCGAGCGCCAGAGCCGGTATCCGCGCTGCTCCACTACCGGCTCCGTCTCATGTCCGGCAGGAAGCAGCACCCTGACGCGCCGCAGACGCTGGGCACGGGCACGCTCCTCGGCCCAGTCGAAGAACGTCGCCCAGTGCCCCGGCGCCACGACGTCCAACGCCACCTCGTCACCATTGATCCAGATGTCCCCGTAGCCGACGATGTCACCCCCTAGCTCCAGCACGCGAAGCCACTCAGGCTTCAACTCCTCGTTGCGAACCCAAGAGGCGACCTGCAGAGCGTCGATGGGGCGCTCGTCGCCGAAAACGAGGCGAAAGAGCGAAGCGACCTCTTCCGCATCCTCCTCGCGGAGCTCTCGCAGCACTGCGCTGCCAGGCTTGTGCGCATCGTCGGCACGCATGTCCACGTCCGTCACCGCCCGCCGAGGGTAAACCGTCACGGGGGGCGATCCCAGCGAACGTCGCGCGGCGGCCTGGCTGGCTCGGGGCGGCACCTGGTCACCGTAATCGGGGAAGCGAACGGCGGTGTTGCGCGTTCGTCACGTCTTGCAGATGATCGTTCCACAGGAAATCCGCGACGAGATCGCCGCGCACGCGCACGCCGAGGCTCCCAACGAGGCCTGCGGCGTCGTGGTGCTCCGCGACGGGCGGGCCGAGCGGTACGTGCGCGGGCGGAACCGCGAGGCCTCGCCCCACCGGTACCGGCTCGAGGTCGACCCCGAGGTCTGGTTCCTCGAGGACGAGGGCTACGAGCTGGCCGTCTGCCACTCGCACCCTCGGGAGGCTCCGACGGGAGCCCGGCCCTCCCGGACCGACATCGAGAACATCGGGCTCTGGGAGGGCCGGCCGTACCTGATCCTCGCGCTCGCAAGGGGCGAGCTCGCGGCCTTCCGGATCGCCGGGGGCCGCGCCGAGGATCTAGAGCTGCAGATCGATTAGGCGGCTACCTTGAACGTGCCCATCATCGACGTCTCGTGGGGATCGCAGTAGAACTTCCACGTGCCCGTGGCGAGCGTGACGGTGACGTTCTTCTTCCCCTTAAAGCGGACGCCGGTCAGCTTCTTGTGGATCGAACCCTTCTCGAGGTTGAAGTCGTGGATCGCCGACTTGTCGTTGATCGCGAAGGTGTACTTGCCGGGCTTCAGCCGGGTGACCTTCTTGCCGGTCGAGTCCTTGAGCGAGATCGTGAAGCCCGGACCGACCGTGCCGTTCAGCTTCGGCGCCGACATCGCGCCGATCTGGCCTGCCACGACGAGCGCCGAGGTGGCGATCGCGGCGACGAGGAGAAAACGTCGGATCATGTGCACTCCTTTGCTGATTTCTCTGAACGGTCCCGAATACGCGGCCGGAAGGGGATCGGTTTGGCGTCGACCCTCTACGCGACCTTGAAGGTTCCCTTCATCGTCGGGACGGTGCGGTGCGGCGTGCAGACGAACGTGTAGACGCCCTTCTTGACCGTGACCGTGGCGGACTTCTTGCCGACGAAGGGCGTGGAGGTGATCTCCTTGCCCTTCTTGCCGAGGCCCGGTCCCTCGAGCACCCAGTTGTGAATCTTCGACTTGTCCGTGACCGCGATCGTGTACGTGCCGACCTTGAGGTTCTTGACGGCCTTGCCCTGGGCGTTCTTGATGCTGATCGTGAAGCCGGGCCCGACGACGCCCGTGAGCTTCGGATGCGTCATCGCGGTCGAGCCGGCGGCGAGTGCGAGCGCGGCGAGACCTGCACCCGCAGCGAGTCTGATACGTGTCATGTGTCTCCTTCTGGTGATACGACCCCTGAGCAGCCCATGGTAGCCGCCGGGCTTCCCCCGCCGGCGCTCTTCAGTGCCGGGTAGAGCGCGCGGTAGCGCTCGTGGCCGGCCGCGTAGACGTCGACCCAGGCCGGCTCCGGCTCGACGCGCTCCGAGACGCGCACGCACGCCGCGACGGCCTCGCCTGCATCGGCGAAGACCCCGCCCGCGACCCCGCCGAGCAGCGCGGCTCCGAAGGCCGATCCCTCCTCCCCCGCCGCCGTCACCTCGAGCGGGAGCCCGAGCACGGACGCCACGATCGACAGCCAGAGCCGGCTCCTCGCACCACCCCCGGACGCGCGTCCGGAATCCGCCCGGACGCCGAGTGCGCGCAGCAGGTCCAGCGAGTCGCGCAACCCGTAGGCGACTCCCTCGAGCACCGCGCGGACGAGCTCGCCGCGGCCGTGACCCAGGGACAGCCCCTCGAACATCGCGCGAGCGTCCGGATCGGCATGCGGCGTGCGCTCTCCGGACAGGTACGGCAGGAAGACGACACCGCCCGCCCCCGCCGGCACCGTCTCGGCTGCCGCGGTCAGCTCGCCGTAGGGCGCGCCTGGCGAGACGACGTCACGGAGCCAGCGGAGCGACCCCGCCGCCGAGAGCATCACGCCCATCGCCTCCCACGTTCCGGGGACGGCATGGCAGAAGACGTGCACGCGGGCCCGCGGATCGGCGGCGTAGCCCGGCAGGGCTGCAAGAACGACCCCCGAGGTACCGAGCACGACCGAGAGCGGGCCGGGCCGGACGATGCCGACGCCGAGGGCGGCCGCCTGCTGGTCGCCTCCGCCGGCGGCGACCGCAACGCCCGCTGCGGTGCGACCCGAGACCTCGGGCGACTCCAGTGCGTCCGGAAACCAGGCCCGGGGAAGCTCGAGCGCGTCGAGCACCCCGTCGCTCCAGCGGCGGCGAGAGACGTCGAACAGGAGCGTCCCCGAGGCATCTCCGACATCGGTCGCCAGCTCGCCGGTCAGCCGGAGGCGAACGTAGTCCTTCGGCAGCAGCACGTGGCGGATCCGGGCGTAGACGTCGGGCTCGTGTCGCCGGACCCAGAGGAGCTTCGGCGCCGTGAAGCCGGTCAGCGCCCTGTTTCCCGTCAGCGCGATCAGGCGGTCGAGCCCGAGGCGCGCCTCGATCTCGGCGCACTCGACCGCGGTGCGCTGGTCGTTCCAGAGGATTGCCGGACGGAGCACCCGCAGGCGCTCGTCGAGCAGGACGAGCCCGTGCATCTGGCCGCTGAGGCCGAGCCCGAGCTGCTGCTCCTGCCTCCCGAGCCGCGCAAGCGCCCGCTCGGCCGCCCGCCACCAGTCCT
>JACDAS010000115.1 GCA_013695295.1 Actinomycetota bacterium
CGGCGAGCGCGATCGCCAGATACGTCTTGCCCGTTCCGGCCGGCCCGATCGCGAAGGTGACCGTGTGGCTGCGGATCGCGTCCACGTAGTGCTTCTGCGTCACCGTCTTCGGCGCGATCTTCTTGCCCCGGTGGCGCCAGACGACGTCCTCGAAGACGTGCCGGATGTCCTCCGCCTCGTCGAGCGCCCCAAGCACGGCGTCGACGGTGCCGGGGCCGATCTCGTGCCCACCCTCGACGAGCTCCACGAGCTCGTCCACGACCGCGCGCGCCTCGACCACGTGCTCGTCGTCGCCCTCGATCGTCAGCCGGTTCCCCCGCAGGAGGATCGTGCAACGCAGGCGGTCGCGCAGCGCGTCGAGGACGCCGTCGCCGACGCCAGCCAGCTCGGCGGCGACGTCGTTGGAGACAGAGAGCACCTCCTGCACCGGTAGCCAGTGTAGGCACGGCTTCCGTTGGGTGATCGGCGGCAGAGCCGCCGCCGGTCGAGCGGGCCGGGGCAGGGCGCCCCGGCCCTCTTCGCAGCGCGCCTAGCCGATGTTGACCAGCACCTGCACGAGCCGGCGGCTCGAGATGCCCGCGAGGATGCTGTCGCCGGGCTTCCTGGCCCGCGCGAAGACGACGATCGCCGACTTGCGCGGAACCAGCGGACGGATCCGGAACTGCACGGTTGCGACTCCGCGTGAGTCGGACACGGTCTCGGCCGGCGCCGAGGCCCACACGTAGGGCAGCGGGGTCGCCAGCACGAGGGCGCCGCTGACCAAACGGCCCTTCGTGTCCATGATCCGGAAGTGGATGGTCTCGATCTCGTTCCGCGAGCGGATCACGGCAGGCTCGAATCGCGCCTCGCTGATCACGAGTCGCTCGGGCGAGCCCACCTTCGAAACCGGGATCACCGAGCCAGGCGGCGCCGGCGGCGGTGGGGGCGGCGGCGGGTTGGTTGCTCCCACAACGAGGGCAGTCGGCCGCGAGTACGTGGTCGTCCTGCCGGCGGAGTTCGTCGCGGTCACGCGCACGCGCACGGTGTTGCCGACATCGGCCGACGTCAGCACGTAGGTCTGCTTCGTCGCGCCGGCGATGTTCGAGCAGGTGCCGCCGTTCTGGTCACAACGCTGCCACTGGTAGTTGAAGTCGATCGGCGAAGTCCCGCTCCACTCGCCTCGGTCCGCGGTCAGTGTCTGGCCCTGCTTCGCCGTCCCGGAGATGGTCGGAGCCGACGAGTTCGTCGGCGCGTTCGGCACTGCCGCCTTGACCACCGCCGTCGGCCTGGACGTCGCCTGAGCCGAACCGTCCCGGTTCGTGGCCGTGACGGTGACCCGGATCGTGGCGCCCACATCGGCGGCCCTGAGTCGGTACGTGGCGCCGGTGGCGCCGGCGATGGCGACGCAGTTCGTGCCGGCGGCGCTGCAGCGCCTCCACTGCGCTGTGAACTTGATCGGCTCCGTGCCGCTCCAATCGCCGGGAGTCGCATTCAGCGTCTCGCCCTCCTCGGCAGTGCCCTGGATCTTCGGCGGGTTGTTGTTCACCGGAGCCGCAGTCTTCGCCGCGCTGCCCATAGAAGCCACCAGCGCGAACGCGAGCATCCCGAGCATGATGACCAGGACACCCGCACGAACTCGACGAAAACGTGATCCTCTCCTCGTCAGCAGTTGCAACGAAATCGCCTCCCTGACTTTCGTATTACGATTGATGTCGTATTAAGATCTCCGTCGCACTACGAGCCAAACCCGTCTTTACAAAACCTTTCCATGCCGATTCCCCCCGCTAAAGCGCCCACGGCAACCGATTACGCTCGGGCCGGCCGGCTGCGCGAGGCGCTGACCGCGTTCAACCGCACCAGCGACGCGATCACACGCAAGCACAGGCTCACCGTCCAGCGCTACCAGCTCCTGCTCATGGTCAAGACCGCTCGCGACGGAACCGAGCGTGCGTCGCTTCCCGAGCTTCGGGAGCGCCTCGCCCTCGCTCCGAGCAGTCTCGTAGAGCTCGTCCACCGGGCGGAGGACGCCGGCCTCGTCCGCCGTGAACTCTCCCCCACGAATCGACGGCTCGGCTACGTCGCCCTCACCTCCGAGGGCGCCGGACGGCTCGCCAACGTCGTAGCCGACCTAGCCGCTGCCCGCGCGACCCTGAGCAGGCATCTCGCAGAGGTCACGACCGATCTGGTGGCCCCTCGGACGGCTCAGTCCGGAACCCGGGGCCGTAGGCCCAAGGCGGGTCGCCGGAGCTAGGCCAGCTTCTCGCGCACCAGCTGACTGACGGCCGAGCCGTCCGCACGCCCGGCGATCTGCGGCATCACGTCGGCCATCACGCGGCCGAGGTCGCGCAGGCTCGTCGCTCCGGTCTCGGCGATCGCGTCGTCGACGATGCGCTCGAGTTCCTCCTCGCCGAGGGGCGGGGGCATGAACTCCTCCAGCACCTCCAGCTCCGCCTCCTCGCTCGCCGCCTGCTCGTCCCGCCCCGCCGCCTCGAAGGCCTCGGCCGCCTCGAGCCGGCGCTTGCGCTCGCGCTGGAGCACCTGGAGCTCTTCGGCGTCCGAGAGCGGTCGCTGCAACTCCTTCTCGGCGGAGCGAAGGCTGGAGAGGATCAGGCGCAGCGTGTCGCGACGGGTAGCGTCGCGGGCGAGCGTCGCCTGCTTCAGGTCCTCCTCCAGCCGCTTGATCAGGCTCACGCCGGCGTTCCCCGGACCTGGCCGCCGAGGATGTGCCAGTGCAGGTGAAACACCGTCTGGCCCGCGCCGGCACCGCAGAAGTTGAGCACCCGGTACTCCTCGAGGCCGACCTTTCTCGCCGTGTCCGCGATGAACTCGAGCATCCGCTTCGACTCGCCCTCGTCCAGCTCGCCAATCTGGCGAAAGTCGGCGATGTGCCGCTCCGGCAGCACGAGCACGTGGACGTCCGCCTTCGGCGCGATGTCCTCGATCGCGAGGAAGCCCTCGGCGCGGTTCACCTCCGTGGACGGGAGGTTCCCCTCGGCGATGCGGCAGAAGATGCACTCGTCAGGCAGCGAGGATCCCCTCCTCGGTGACTGCGCGCCCGCGCGCGCGCACGAGCGTCCCGACCTCGCCGCGGACGAGCCACGGCGAATAGTCGTCGCCGTACCCGCGGCCCGGGCGGTCGACGAGGACGAGATCCTCGCGGCCGATCTTGTCGCACCAGCGGGCGAGGCAGCGCTGGCGCGATAGCTCCCGCAGCCGTGCGCTCCGCTCCTTCTTCACCGCCGGCGGCACCGGGTCGCTCGCGGCCGTACCGGTGCCCGGGCGGGGCGAGTACGGGAAGACGTGGATCTTCGTGACCCCGGCCAGGTCGACCACCGCGAGCGTCCGCTCGAAGGCGCGATCGTCCTCGGCCGGGAAGCCGACGATCACGTCGGTCGTGAGGTTGAAGTCGCCGAGCGGCTCGACCCGCCGCAGGAACGTCGCCGAGTCGTAACGGCGCCGCATGGCCCGGAGCACGCCGTCGTCTCCGGACTGGAGCGGGACGTGGAGGTGCCGGCAGACGAGCGGCGTTGCCCGCAGCACCCGCACGAGCTCACCGGTCAGGTGGTTGACCTCGATCGACGAGATCCGCAGACGGGCGAGGCCGGGCGTGTCGGCGACGGCGCGGACGAGCCCCGCCAGGTCGACCCGCTCCTCGCGATCCCGGTAGCAGCCCAGGTTGATCCCGGTCAGGACGAGCTCGCGGTGTCCCTGCTCGACGCGGCGGCGCGCCTCGCGGAGAACCGCGGCGAGCGGGCGACTCCGCGACGCCCCACGGACGAGCGGGATCACGCAGAAGCTGCACCCGAAGCTGCAGCCGTCCTGGACCTTGAGGAACGCCCGCACGCGGTCCAGGCGGTGCTCGGCCTGGACGCAGGCGATCGCGCCGACGTCTCCGGCGACCACGGACGCCGCCTGCTCGCTGGGCCCTGGGACGACGGTCACGTTTCCCGGGAGCCCGGCGAAGGCCTCCCCTGAGAGGTTCGCGCCGCAGCCCGTCACGTAGACCCGGCGGTGCGTCCTGGCGGCCCGGGAGGCGGCCTGCCGCGACTTCCGGATCGCCTCGTTCGTCACGCAGCAGGTGTTGACGACCGCGACGTCGGCGGCGCCGGGACGCTCGAGGTGGCCGTCGTCGAGCAGCCGCTCCCGGAGCTCCTGGGCGTCGGTGTGCGAGACCTTGCAGCCGAGGAAGCGAACCGAGAAAGTGGCCACGACCTGACTCTACTTCCGGGAAAGAAGCTCTAACGGAATGGAGGCGCGCCGACGGGGCGCGCTGGGCGAGTGCGAGGGGGAAGGACGCAGGGAGCCGTGGTAGCAGCGCTACCTCGGTGACTGAGGACGCATCCTCGTGCCGCCCAGTGCGTCCCGGCGGCCCCGCACTTCGTTTCGTTGGAGCTTCTCACTGCGCTCGAACAGGTCGCCGGCCCAGCCCTCGAGCGTGCGGCGCTCCCGCAGCTCGAACCCCTGCGGCGCGGGCTCGTCGACGTCGCGGTAGCCCGAGGTGACGAGTCGGCAGACATCCAGCCGTGCGCCGAGCGCACCGACGACGTCGAGCGACACGTTCGCCACCGCCACCGCCGCACCCGGAAGCAGGCCCGAGAGCGCATCCGCGAGCCCGAACTCGAGCTCGACCCCGTTTCGCACCGCATTCTCCTTCGCCGCCTCGAGCGAGACGGGATCGACGTCAACCGCCGCGACTGGCCCGAAGCCGAGCCGCGCGGCCGCGATCGCGAGCACGCCCGAGCCGCAACCCACGTCGAGGAGGCTGCCCCGCGGCAGGGTCGCGAGCAGCTCCAGGCAGAGCCTCGTCGTCGGATGAGCACCGGTCCCGAAGGCCCGACCGGGCTCGATCGAGATCGCCGGCGACCCGGGCGGCGGCGTCTCCCACGGCGGCCCGACCCAGAGGCCGCCGACCTGGACCGGCCGGTGGAAGTCGCGCCAGCGCTCGGCCCAGTCCGCGGGGACGTCCTCCGCGGCGACCTCGCCGAGCCGCTCGCGCAGCCGGCGCTCGCCGGCTGCGTCGGTGTAGGCCGCGAGCGCGACCTCGCCTTCGAGCTCGACCTCCTCGAACCCCTCGGGGTGCAGCTCGAGCAGGACTGCCCGGACCTCGTCGGCTCGCTCGCCGGGGACCGTGACCGCGATCCGGCGGAGTCCGCTCAGCGGAAGGCGCTCTTCAGCTTCTCGAAGAATCCCTCGTCGGGTCGGTACGTTGCGTCGTCGGCGGTGCCGGCGAACTGCTCGAGGAGCGCGCGCTGCTCGTCGGTCAGGCGGCGGGGGACGAGGACGTTCACGAGGACGCGGTGGTCGCCGCGGCCGTGACCCTGGAGCACGGGCATCCCGTGCCCGCGCAGCACGACGACCGCCCCGGGCTGCGTCCCCGCCTCGAGCTCGACCGTCGTGTCTCCGTCCAGGGTCGGGATCTCGACGCTGGCGCCGAGAGCAGCCTGTGTGATCGTCAGGTCGAGCGTGGAGAAGACGTCGTTCCCCTCACGGACGAACCGCGGGTCGGGCTTCACCCGGACGCGGACGTAGAGATCGCCCGACCGGCCCCCGGCGCCGGCGGCGTGACCCTCCCCCGAGATGCGGATCCGCTGGCCGTCGTGGATCCCGGGGGGGACTTGCACCTCGAGCCGGCGCTCCTCGACCACGCGTCCGTCGCCGCCGCAGGCCTTGCAGGGCGTCTCGACGATCCGCCCCGAGCCGGCGCAGCGCGGGCAGGTCTGGGAGCGAACGAACTCCCCGAACACGCTCCGCGCAACCTGCTGCAGCTGGCCGGCCCCGCCGCAGGTGGGGCACGAGACGCGGCTCGTGCCCGGCTCGGCGCCGCTCCCGTCGCAGGCGGTGCACGACACGGCGACCTCGAACGGCACCGTCCGGGCCGCGCCCCGCGCAGCATCGGCGAGCTCGACCTCGACCTCGGCGGCCACGTCGCCCCCGCGCGCCCGCGCGCCGCGGCCGCCAAACACCTCGTCGCCGAAGAAGGCCGACAGCAGATCGCCGAGGTTTCCGAAGTCGGCCTGGGGTCGGTAGCCGCCGCTGCGAAGCCCGGCGTGGCCGAACCGGTCGTACAGCTCTCTCGTCTCGGTCTTCGAGAGCACGTCGTAGGCCTCGACCACCTCGCGGAAGCGCGCCTCGGCGTCCGGCGCCTCCGACACGTCGGGATGCAGGTCGCGCGCGAGTGCGCGGAAGGCCTTCTTGATCTCCGCCTCGCCCGCCGTGCGCGGCACCCCGAGCAGGTCGTAGTAGTCGCGTTCCGTCGTCGCCATGCGCTTGAGGCCTAATTCTCGCCGTAGAGCTCTTCGACGAAGCGCGACAGCTCGACGGCAGCGCCACGCACGGTCCGGAGAGCCTTGTCGTAGTCCATCCGGAGCGGCCCGACGAGACTCACCGCACCGAGGGAGCGGTTGACGAGCCCGTAGGACGACCCGACCAGGGAGAGCTTGCGCAGCTCCGGGATGTCGAGCTCCGCCCCGACGCGGACGAAGGCCCGGCGCGGCTGGAGCGACTGCGCGAGCAGGTCGAGGAGCGCCGCCCGCTGCTCGAGCAGCTCGAGCAGGCTCCGGTAGGGGCCGAGATCCTCAGAGCGGACGTCCTCCAGCAGGCTCGCCGCCCCCCCGACGAAGAGCTGCCGCTCCTCGCGCTCCACGTCGGTGAACGAGGGCCCGAGCAGGCGCAGGAACGCCCGCTCGCGCTCGGACAGGCCGGTGTCACCGAGTCGCTGGCGGAGCGTGTGGCTGCCGAGCCGCAGACCCGCCACCTGCTCGTTCAGGTACTGCGCCGCCCAGCTGACGAGCCCGGGGTCGACCGGCTGCTCGACCAGATACCGCCGCTTCGTGACGCCGCCGGTCGAGGTGATCACGACGACCGCCACCACCTCCGGCTGGAGCAGCAGCACCTCGACGTGGCGCACCGTCGTCGTTCCGAGCGGAGGTGCCGAGGCGACGGCGAGCAGCCGCGTCACCCGCGAGAGCATCTCCGTGGTCGCCTCCAGCGCCGACTCGACCTCGCGCCGCGCGGCGCTCAGGTCGAACGGCACGGCCTCGCCGTACGACTCCGGCCGGTCGAGCAGGGTGTCGACGTACTGCCTGTAGCCGCGGTCGGTCGGCATCCGACCGGCCGAGGTGTGGGGATGCGTGAGCAGACCACGGGTCTCCAGCTCGGCGAGCTCGCTCCGGACGGTCGACGGCGAGACCGGCAGCCCGCCGCCCTCGACGAGGCTCCTCGAGCCGACGGGCTGTCCGGTCGCCACGAACTCCTCGACGACGCGCCGCAGGATCTCGCGCTGCCGGTCGGTCAGATCAGGGGTGGGTGTCTCCATGACTTTTGCAGGGACTTTACGCGATCAGCTCCGCCGCGACCCCCCCGCCCAGGAAGCGGCCGCGGTGGGTCAGCTCCAGGCGCTCACTCCCCGCCTCGAGCGAGATCCGGGCGAGCCCGCCGCCCTCGAGCCGCGCGAGCGCCCCGCGATCGAGCGCGCCGCGGACCCCCGCGAGCTCGATTCCCCGGTCGAGGCGCAGGCCGAGCAGCAGCCGCTCCTGCTCGCGGACGAGCGCCGGCAGCTCCTCGACCTCGCGGGGCGGTGTCTCGCCCGTCGCGAGCGCCTCGAGGTATCCGGCGAGGCGGGGCGCGTTCCGCCAGCGCAGGCCGCCGACGGTGGAGACCGCCCCGATCCCGAGCCCCAGGTACTCGCGCCCGAGCCAGTAGCCGAGGTTGTGGCGGGCGCGGAGGTCCCGCCCGGCCGCGTCTTCCGCGCGCCGGCAGAAGCTCGCCGTCTCGTACCAGCGGTACCCCGCCCCCGTCAGGGTCTCCACGACCTGCTCGAAGTAGCCCTCAAGCGCCTCGGCTTGACGCTCGAGCTCGCTCCCGTAGCGATGGGTGAAGCGCGTGCCCGGCTTCGCCTCGAGCTCGTAGCAGGACAGGTGCTCCGGCTCGAGCGCGAGGGCCTCCACCAGGTCGCGCGCGAGCTCGGCGGGGGTCTGGCCAGGGATGCCGTAGACAAGGTCGAGCGAGATGTTGTCGAAACAGGCACCACGAAGAGTGTGCACCGCGGCCCGGACGTCGGCCGGCCCGGCCCGGCGCTCGAGCAGCGAGAGGAGGCGCGGCTGGAAGCTCTGCGCCCCGAGCGAGATGCGCGTGACCCCGCCCTCGCGCAGCATCTGCGCGAGCGCGGGCGTCACGCTCTCCGGATTCGCCTCCACCGTCACCTCGGCGGCCGGCGGCAGCGCGCGCAGCAGCCGCCCGAGCGCCGCCGGCTCGGTGAACGTCGGAGTGCCGCCCCCGAGGAACACCGTCTCGACGGGGTCGGCGAGCAGCGCCCGCTCGAGCTCGAGCTCCGCGAGCAGGCCGTCCACGTACGCGCCGTGACCCTGGCGCCGGCCGACGAGGGTCACGAAGTCGCAGTAGCCGCAGCGGTGCGCGCAGAACGGCAGGTGGACGTACAGGTGTCGAGCCGCGCCGCTCACCCGCCGCCCTCCCTGAGATTCAGCACCGCGAGGAACGCCTCCTGCGGCACCTCGACCGCGCCCACCTGCTTCATCCGCTTCTTGCCCGCCTTCTGCTTCTCGAGCAGCTTCCGCTTGCGGGTGATGTCGCCGCCGTAGCACTTCGCAAGTACGTCCTTCCGCTTCGCCTTGATCGTCTCGCGCGCGATCACCCGCGAGCCGATCGCCGCCTGCACCGGGACGTCGAAGAACTGGCGCGGGATCTCCTTCTGCAGACGCTCGACGAGCGCCTTGCCGCGGGCGTAGGCGCCGTCCCGGTGGATGATCAGACTCAGCGCGTCAACGGGCTCGCCCGCGATCAGGATGTCCACGCGCGTGAGCGCGCCCTCGCGGAAGCCGCTGATGTCGTAGTCGAAGCTCGCGTAGCCGCGCGTGCGCGACTTCAACTGGTCGTAGAAGTCGAGCACGATCTCGGCGAGTGGCAGCTCGTACACGAGCAGCACGCGCGCCTCGGACAGGTACTCCATGTGGTCGAAGCTGCCGCGGCGGTCGTTGCAGAGCTCCATGACGGCGCCGACGTACTCCTTCGGGACGATCACGGAGGCCCGGATGTAGGGCTCCTCCACCCGTTCGATCTCCAGGGGCATTTCGGATGGGTTGTGGACCTCGACCAGCTGGCCGGTCGGCGTCTCGACGCGATAGGCCACGTTCGGAGCCGTGACCAGCAGATCGAGGTCGAACTCCCGCTCGAGCCGCTCCCGGACGATCTCCATGTGCAGCAGGCCGAGGAAGCCGCAGCGGAAGCCGAAGCCGAGCGCCTGGGAGGTCTCTGGCTCGTAGAAGAGCGACCCGTCGTTCAGCTTCAGGCGCTCGAGCGCGTCACGGAGGTTCGGGTAGTCGTCGGAGTCGGTCGGGAAGAGCCCGGCGAAGACCATCGGCTTGACGTCCTTGTAGCCGGGCAGCGGCTCGCTCGCCGGCCGGCCCTCCGCCGTCAAGGTGTCGCCGACCCGCAGTCTGGCGACGTCCTTCAGTCCCGTGACGACGTAGCCCACCTCGCCTGCGGAGATCGTCCTCGTCGGGCGAAGCGTCGGCGAGAGGAACCCGATCTCCTCGGCCTCGAAGCGCGTCCCGAGGGCCATCGCCCGGAGGGGCTCGCGCGTGGTGAAGGAGCCGTCGACGACGCGGACGAACGCAACCACGCCCCGGTACTGATCGTAGGAGGAGTCGAAGATCAACGCGCGGGCGGGCGCCGCAGGGTCGCCGCCGGGCGCAGGAACCCGCTCGATGATCGCATCGAGGACGTCGGCGACACCCTCCCCCGTTTTCGCGGAGATGCGGACGACCCGGGCAGCGTTCTCGCCGACGAGCTCGGCGACCTCGGCCGCCACCCCGTCGGGATCGGCCTGCGGAAGGTCGATCTTGTTGACGATGGGGACGATCTCGAGGTCGTTCTCGATCGCGAGATACGCGTTCGCGAGCGTCTGCGCCTCGATCCCCTGCGCGGCGTCGACGACGAGGAGGGCGCCCTCGCACGCCTGCAGCGAGCGGGACACCTCGTAGGTGAAGTCGACGTGGCCGGGAGTGTCGATCAGGTTCAGCTGGTGGCCTTTCCACTGCACCCGCACCGCCTGTGCCTTGATCGTGATCCCGCGCTCGCGCTCGAGGTCCATCGAGTCGAGCAACTGCGCGCGCATGTCCCGGCCGGAGACGGTCTCGGTCACCTCGAGGATCCGATCGGCAAGCGTCGACTTGCCGTGGTCGATGTGCGCGATGATCGAGAAGTTGCGGATCCGGTCTTGAGGCATGGGGACTCAGGCCGCCCGACGGCCGCCTCGCAACGATAGCAACGCGTCGAGCTCCCGAACTCCCAGCAAACGGCACGAAAAGACGTAGGCGGCGAAACCGGCCGAGAGGGCCACACCCAGGGAGAGAAGCTGCGCCCCACCGGCGCGGCCGAGCAGGTCGTCGAGGCCGTACCAGGCGCCGAACGCCACGCCCGCGAGCACCGTCGAGGCGGCGGTCACCAGCAGGAGTGTTCGGCCCGTGTCACCGAGCTCCAGCCGGCCGAAGCGGCGCCGCAGCAGCAGGACGAGGGCCACGGTCGCGGCGATGTTGGACAGGGAGGTTGCAAGCGGAAGGCCCCAGGTACCGACCCGGTAGAAGGCCACGTTGAGCGCCGTGTTCAGCGCCAGGTTCGCGAGGGCGACGGCGGTCGGGAGCCAGGGCGACTGGAGGCTGAAGAACGCGCGGTTCAGCATCAGCATCATCCCGTTGAAAGCGAGGCCGAGCGAGAAGGCGGCCAGAGCGGCCGCCACCACCGGCGTCTCGCTCGAGCCGAACTCGCCGCGCTCGTAGAGGAGCCGCACGATCGGCTCGGCGAGGACGGCGCAGACGACGCTCGCGGGAACGAGCAGGAAGGAGATCTGGCGGAGCCCGGAGCCGACGGTCCGCCGGAAGAGGTCGGTGTCGCCTCGTGTCGCGGCCCGTGCGAGCGAGGGGAAGAGCACCGTCGCGACAGCGACGGAGAACATCCCCTGCGGCAGCATGTAGATCCGGAAGGCTGCGTCGATCGCGCTCGGAGCGAGGTTCGGATCGATGTACCGCGCCGCGAAGAACGAGCCGATGACCGCGTTGAAGTTGATCAGGCCGAGGCCGAGCATCACCGGCACCATCAGCACGAAGGTCTGCTTGACAGCGGGGTCGCGCCAGTCGATCAGGAGACGAAGCCGCCCGTCGCGGCCTGCGAGCCAGGGGACGGGCAGAAGCACCTGAAGCACCGTCCCGGCGACGATCGACCCGGCGTAGACGTAGAGCTTCGCGTCCTCCGAGCCGGCGTGCGGGACGCCGATCACCAGCCCGGCGATGATCGCGAGGTTCCAGAAAACCGGCGTCAGGGCGGGGATCGAGAAGTGCTCGTAGCTGTTCAGGATCCCGACGACGATCCCGGAGACGCCGAGCAGGGCGACGATCGGAAAAAGGACACGCGAGAGCCCGACCACTAGGTCCTGCTCCTCGCCGACGTAGCCGAACGGAGCCATCACCCAGGGCGTGACGAGGATGAAGAGCGCCGTCAGGCCACCGAGGCCGAGCAGCAGCAGCCAGAAGAGCGTCGAGGCCACGCGCCAGGCCCGAGCTCGCTCACCCTTCTCCAGCAGCTCGCTGAAGACGGGCACGAAGGCCGACGACAGGGCAGCGTCGGCCACGAGGGCGCGCACGAGGTTCGGCACCTGGAAGGCGATCGTGAAGGCGTTGATCCGGCCCTCGACGCCGAAGTAGCGACGCGCGACGATCTCGCGTACGAGCCCGAGGATCCGCGAGAGGCCGGTGGCGAGCGAGAAGATCGCCGTCGACCGGGCGAGCCGACGACCCGCACCTGGCCCGTCCACGGGGCGAGTATAGGGACGCCCCTGGTCGGCTCCGGGCGGCGCACATGCGCTCTGCTACGATCCTGGACGCCCGCGACAGCGGGCCTTTTCACGCCATGCCGAACATCAGACAGCAGAAGAAGCGCGTCCGCACGGCCGCCCGGGAACGGCTCCAGAATCTTCGCTACCGGTCGACCGTCAAGACCCTTACACGCCGACTGGAGTCAGCGATCGCAGAAGGCGACGCGGCGCGGGCCGAGGGAGACCACCTCGAGCTGGTGCGCTGGATCGACAGGGCCGCGTCACGGGGGGCGCTCCATCGCAACACCGCTGCGCGCAAGAAGGCACAGGCCGCACGGCTCGTGTCGAACCGCCCCTCGAGCTAGGAACCAGACACCCGCGCGGGCTCGCGCGCTCGCGTGATCTCCACGAGCGCCCGCTCGAGCTCGAGCTCCCCGGGGAGCCGGCTCGCCCCCTTGAGGGCGAGGTCGAGCCGGGCGAGCCGGACGACGGCGTCGCCGAGCTCTTCCTGGCCGAAGTTCCGCGCCTGAGCGTAGAGCTTGTCGACGTAGAACGGGTGCCGCTTGAGGCGCCCGGCCGCCTCGCGCGGCGAGACGCCCTGTGCCTCGAGGTCCTGACAGGCTCGGATCCGCTCCAGGTGGCGCGCGATCTGGCCGACCAGCCTCGTCAGCTCACGCCGGTGGTCGGCGGCCTGCTCGAGCTGCACCTCGCAGGCCCCCAGGACCGAACCGACGTCACGACGGCCCAATGCGTCGTTCAGGGCAAACGGGGTCGTTTCGCTCCGGGGCGCGACGAGCCTGGAGACGTCGGCCTCGCCGATCTCGGCTCCGCCCGCCCAGAGCGCCAGCTTCTCGATCTCCGCCGCGAGCTCTCCCGCATCCTCGCCGACGAGCTCGACGAGCACGCGGCACGCTTCTGGTTCCACGGCGGCCTCGAGCCGGGCGAACTGCTCTCCGACCCAGCGCGGCAGGTTCCGCTTGGGGATCTCGTAGACGAGCACCTCCCCGACCTTTGCGCACGCCTTCAGGAGCGGCGCATCCGACTTCAGAGTGTCCGCGACGAGCGCCAGCACGGTCGCGGGCGTCGGGTTCTCGAGGTACGCCGCGATCGCCTTCGCGTCAGCCGCCTTCCATACTTCGACGCCTTCGATCAGGACGAGCCGGCCCCCGCCGCCGAACAACCCGAGGGCGTTGCACGCCGCGACCGCGTTCTCGCCGCTCGTCTCCGCGCCCGAGAGACGCTCGACCGCGTCCGCGCCGAAGCGGGCTCGCAGACGGTCGAGGGCGCGCCGGACCTTGGGTCGATCGCCGCCGCTGAGAACGTAGACCGGCTTCAGCTCGTCCGGCATCGCCGCCAAGCATAGGCAGCTGCCCCGGCGCAGGCGATCGCCGCGGCCGCGCCCGCTGCGGCCCCCGACTGGAGCTGCGCTCCCGGCAGCGCGCCAATCAACCGCGCACAGAGCGCCACGTAGGC
>JACDAS010000124.1 GCA_013695295.1 Actinomycetota bacterium
GTACTTCGGCAAGGGAAGCCGAGCCGCGGCAGCGGCTCATCGGAATCCGACCTCCTCCCTTCCGGAGCGACCCACCCGGGTTGCCCCGCCTACCGGCACTTGTTGAGATCCTGCCGATCGCGGACGAAGCACCACTCGTACTTGTCGAGGGGTTGATAGGTAGCAAGCGTGTCATTAGCAACGTACTTTCCAGCAAACATCTTCGCGGCCGTACTGATCCTGCGCTTATACCTCTTGCCTGGTTTGACCACGTTGAACTCCGTCTGGAATCCCCAGCGAAGGATCTGAGCCCCCAGACCCGCAGAGGTTCCGTCAGGACAGCGGGCGGGGGTCCGGTCCGCTAGAACAGAGGTGTCATAGCCGAGGTAGACCGCCGGCACACCCTTGCCGCTCGGTACCAGGATGGAGAGACCTCCGTCGGCCGGCTTCAGAGCAACTGTGATGGGCGTCTTGCACCATCCAGTCACTGTGATCTTTCCCGTCGGCACATATTCGTAGAACGTGCCAGTTTTTCCGGCGCTCCCGTCCACCTTCGAATACGGCCCCTTCGAACTCTTCTTCTTGAGCGTCAGCGTGACCTGTGTGATGGTCATGGGCGTCACCGGGACGTTCTGTCCGGCGAGCCCTGCGGTCCATCTAGTCACACCTATCCACTGCTTGGGCAGCCCATCATCCGGCTTGTTCGCCACGGGGGCGGACGACGACGCGGAAGCGCCGAGAGCGAGAACCGTCGCCACGAGCGCGAGGGTTGGCGTGAGGATAACGAGTAGCTTTCGTGTGTTCACGTGCGTCTCCTTTCGGCAGGGACAGCATAGCCCCGCTGATGAACCAGTTCGAGCCGTTGTCGGCGACCATCATCCCGTAGCGCTTCAGCGCCTCGAGGACGATCCGCGACTGGGGCGGGAAGCCGCCGGTCGCGAAGGACGCCTTCAGGCGGAAGCGGAGGCCCATCGGCGGCAGGTCGGGATCGGTGAGGTTGGACGCGAAGTGCCGAGCCGGATAGACGTACGCGCGCCGGGTGCGCTGGACGGTGAAGCGCAGCGCGTGGTCGATCCGGAGCTCCGGCGCGGCCGCGAATCCTGCGGGCCGGCTGGGATTCCGGCTTATCCCGCTGCTTCGGCCTTTCGCAGGCCCCGCAGGGCCCAGAGCGCGAAGCCCGCGGCCAGTCCGATCGCGATCGCGAACGCAAGCCCGGCGCCGGCTGCGTCGCCCGCTACGAAGCTTCGGCCGGTCTCGAGCAGATGCGTGACGGGGTTCACCGAGGCGACGCCGTGGATCCAGCCCTGCAGCAGGTCGAGCGGCACGTAGACGGGTGCGAAGAAGAGAGCCAGGAAGACGGGCGTCTGAATGATCGGGCCCGCCTGCATCGTCCGCAGCCGCATCACGACGCCGGTCGACCAGAGAATGCCCGCGACGTTGGCGAGCAGCGCGAGCGCGTAGAGCCCGAAGAGGTCGACCCCGTTCCCTCCGACCTCCATGCCGACCGCGAAGGCGACCGCTGTTACGACCGTCGCCGTGAACAGCCACCGCACAGCGGCGCCGATCGCGTAGCCGAGCACGATCCCGCTCCGGTGGGGAGCCGCCAGCAGCAACCTGCGCGTGAAACCCGTCTCGAAGTCGCGGGCGATCCCGAAACCCGTGAAGACGCCGCCGAAGACGGCGGACTGGAGCAGGATGAAGACGAACTGGAAGGCCGTGTACCCGGGCGGGAAGTCGAAGCCCGGCAGGTCGTGCAGGCGCGAGAGGCCCCCTGCGAAGGCGGTGAAGTTGAGGAGCGGAAAGAGCACCCCGGGCAGGAGCAGCGAGGGGGTTGTGAAGACGTTGTGAATCGTCCGCCAGGCGACCCCTCCGGCCACGGACAGCACCGCTCCAAGGGCCCCAGCCCTCACGTCCGCGTCATCCTCCCGCGCAGCGCTACGGCCGAGCCGGCGAGCGCCACGGCTGCGAGTGCCGTGCCGACCCCGAAGGCGAGTGCGAGCGCCTGCCCGTCCCAACCCGTGATCACCAGGCTGCGGATCCCCTCGATCAGGTACGAGACCGGGTTCGCCGTCGCGGCGAAGCGAAACCAGTCGATCTCGATCAGGTTCCGCGGGAGATTCATCGAGGAGACGAACAGGAAGACGAAGAGGAGCGGAAAGAGCCCCTGGACGGATTCGCCGGAGCCCGTCCGCAGCGCGAGCAGGGCTCCCACCGCTCCGAAGCCGAGCGCGACCAGGGCGGAGAGGCCGAGCAGGACGAGCGCGCCGCCGACGCCCGACGCGAGCCCGGACCCGGCCAGCAGCCCGACGGTCAGGTAGACGCCCGCCTGGACAACCCCCATCACGACGACGCCCGAGAGGAGGCCCGCGACGAGGGCCCCGCCCCGGAGCGGCGTCAGCGCGAGCCGGTTGAGGAAGCCTGTCTGGATGTCACGCGCGAGGTCGGTGCCCGCGTTCATGGTCGCGAAGAGCGCGCCCTGGATGAACGGCACGGCCAGGGCGAAGGCAAGGAACGAGTCGGTCGGGAAGCCAGGGAGCTTCGTCGCGGGCGCGAGCCCGCCCGCGTTCACGGCCAGCAGGCCGAGTGGGAAGATCAGCGGCGGAAAGACGTGCGCGGGCTGGCGGATCGTTCGGACGATCGAGCGGCGCGCGAGCTGCGCGACCTGCATCCAGAATGTGCCGGTCACGCGCGGGCGGGCTCGGCCGAGGGCTCCTCGGCCGCACCCTCGAGCGAGCGGCCCGTCTTGGCGAGGAACACGTCGTCGAGCGAGGGCGCGTGCAGCTGGAGGTGTGATACGTCGAGACCCTCCGCGTCCAGAGCGCGCACGATCTCGACCAGGCTCTCGGTGCCGGTCTCCAGGCGAACGGCGACGCCGTTCGGGGATCCCTGTGCCGGCTCGCCGAAGCGCTCGAGGAGCTGTGTTAGCCGGTGGCGCTCGTCCGGATTTGCCGGCACGGCCTCGACGCTCGGCCGACCGATCTCGGCTTTGAGACCGCTTGGCGTGCCCTCGGCGACGATGCGGCCGTGGTCGATGATCCCGACCCGGTCGGCGAGCACGTCGGCCTCCTCGAGGTACTGCGTGGTCAGGAAGACGGTCACGCCCTCCTCCTTCGCCAGGCGGCCGACCTCCTGCCAGAGCGCGCTGCGGCTCTGGGGGTCGAGGCCGGTCGTCGGCTCGTCGAGGAAGAGAAGCCGCGGCGCGTGCACGAGGGCGAGCGCGAGGTCGAGCCTCCGCTTCATCCCGCCCGAGTAGGTACGGACCTTGCGGTCGGCGGCGAGCGTCAGGCCGACCCGCTCGAGCAGCGCCTCTCCCCGACTGCGCCGATCGGCGCGCGAGAGTCCGTGTAGCGCGGCCTGGAGCCGGAGGTGCTCCCGCCCGGTCAGGAGCGGGTCGAGCGCGGCTTCCTGCAGGGCGGCGCCGATCGCGGCCCGAACCCTCGGGCCCTCGCGGACGATGTCGAAGCCGCCGACCCGCGCCGTGCCCGAGCTCGGCGGCAGCAGCGTCGTCAGCATGTGCACCGTCGTCGACTTCCCCGCGCCGTTCGGCCCGAGGAAGCCGTAGATCTCCCCCTCGGCGACCCGGAGGTCGATGCCGTCGACCGCACGAATCCCGCCCCGGTACTCGCGGACGAGTGCCTCCGCCACGATTCCCTGCTCGCGCGCAGTCATCGTCCGAGCCTATCCGGGTGGTGGAGGGCTTCGCCGCGCCGCGCGGGCTGGTCGAGCTACGCCTCGAGGATGTAGACCGGCGTCCCGACGCGGACGTGGTCGAAGAGCCACTCGGCGTTTGGGATCAGCATCCGGATGCAGCCGTGCGAGGCCGAGTAGCCGATCGACGCGGAGTCCGGCGTCCCGTGGATGCCGACGCCGTAGACGTCGAGCCCCATCCAGCGCGTCCCGAGCGGGTTTCCCGGCCCCGGCGGGATCGGCTTCAGGCCTGCCGCCCAGGCGGAGTTCGGTGGATACCACGCTGGGTGGCGCTGCATGTCGATGATGTGGAAGTTCCCGTTCGGGGTCGGGTAGTAGGGCGAGCCGGTCGCGACCCCGAAACTCCGCCAGAAGGTGTCGCCGCGGTACAGGTAGAGGCGGTTCGAGAGCCGCCGGATCACGATCACTGGGCTGACGAAGTCGCTGCGGAGCTTCTTCGGCGCCACGGGGTGGAGCGCGAGCGCGATCGGCACACGCCGGGTCGCGAGCAGGTTCCGGACGATGCGCCGCTCCATCACTGCCTGGCTGACGCGTACGCCGTAGCGCGCGCGGCTCACGTGCGGGCGCAGCCCGCGTAGACCCATGTACTTCGCAGACACGGCCGGGCGGGAGAAGGCGCGGTCGAGGTAGTCGACGTACCTGGCCACCCACTCGCGCTGGACGGCGACCGGAAGCTTGAGGCGCGCGCCCGGGTCAGCCCTGAGCGCCCGCTCGACGGCAAGCCGCACGGCGGCACTCCCGGTGAGGAGCGACGAGCCGACGTGCCACGTCTTCTCCTCGAAGGTGAACCGGACCGGTCGGTCGAAGCGATTTCGTACCGCCGCCTGCGCCAGGTCCGGCCGCATCCCGCTGACGTCGACACCGGCGATCCGCACGTCGGGCGGCACGAGCTCGGGCGGGAGCGCCGAGCCGCTGACGGCCGGGCCGAGGACGGCGGCGATGATCGCAAGAAGGGTGAGGTGGAATTTCATGTAAGAGGCGACCGGTTGAAGATGTTCGCAGAGGGGTCTGTCGGACCTAGACTTCTTGGGAGCGGGCTTCGTAACGCTGTGACAAGTTTCTCGACCGTATCGACGCTGTCAGCCGCCGCCGGAGCCGGGCTTTGCCCGGCGGGAGGCTTCTGGTGGCGGATGGATTCGCTGCGGCCAAGGAGGGGGTCCGTGGGGGAACCATGGGTTCCCCCCCGTCAGGAACCATGGGTTCACCCACGCTAGAAGAGGCGGTAGCCCTCACGTGCGAGCCCGAAGCCGCGACCCGTGCGCGAGCTCCGGCAGAACATGCCGTTCGTCTGCGAGACGCAGCGGAACTGCCCGCGCACCGTGTAGACGCTGCCGTAGTTCAGCACCGGGCCGTTCGGAAACGAGTAGTCGCCGATGTAGCCGACGTAGGGGGGCCCGAACAGCGGCGCCACCGCCACCCGCCCGTTGTTCAGGGTCTTGCAGGCCATGAGCTGGTCGTAGGCGAAGTAGCGGCAATGGATGTTCCCGGTCGGGCTGACGAAGTGGTCGCTGTACCAGGTGCCCGAGGCCGGGCCTCGAGTCGCCGAGCCGCCCGCTGCGGCTGCGGTTAGCGCGACCACGAGCGCGGCGATCGGCACGATCAGCTTTCTCATCTCGGAAACTCCTCGGACGCCGGGCGACGCGCCGAACCTTACACCGCGGGGCCTGCTCGAACCACACCCAACCGGGGGCTGTCAGGACACCCGGGGAGCGCGGACGGCCGGGGCGCGCGGCTGCGGCGCCGGGGTCTCCGGGAGGGGCAGCGAGACGACGAATGTCGTCCCGAGGCCGGGTGTGCTGTGAACCTCGACCTTGCCGTCCATCGCCTCCGTCAGCTCCTTGACGATCGCGAGCCCGAGCCCGGTCCCGAGCACCCGCCCGCTGCCGTGCCGGTCGTAGAGGAAGAACCGCTCGAAGGCGCGCTCGAGATCCTCATCCGGAAGGCCGCGGCCCGTGTCCTCGATCACGAGCCGGCCCGCCTCCGCGCGTACGCGTACGAGCCCGCCCGGCGGAGTCGACCGGAGCGCGTTCTCGACGAGGTTCGAGATCACCTGCAGCAGCCGGTCGAGGTCGGCTCGCGCCGGCGCCGGCGCGCTCGCGACCGCCTCGAGCGAGACGCCGAACGCCCGGGCCTCGGCCTCGTAGCGGCGGCAGGCCTCGCGCGCTGCGTCCCCGAGGTCGACGGACTCCGGGTGCACGGCGAACTCGCTGCGGTTCATCCTCGCGAGATCGAGCAGGTCGCGGACGAGCCGCTCGAGCCGGCCTGCCTCGCGGCCGATCGTCTCGGCCGCCTCCTCCACGGTCACGACCCCCTCGCGTAGCGCCTCGGCGTAGCCGCGGACGGCGGTCAGAGGTGTCTTCAGCTCGTGGCTCACGGAGAGGAGGAACGCTTGCTCGGCCGCGCGGGCGGCGGTCAGCTGCGCCGCCATCTCGTTGAAGGATTCGGCAAGCGCGGCAAGCTCGGCGGAGCCCTCGACCGGCAGAGCCTCCGGCGAGGCCCCCGTCGCGAGCTTGCGGCTTGCCTCGGCGACGCGCCGGACCGGGCGGGAGATCGCCCGCGCAGAGAGGAGTGACGCGCCTGCGGCCAGCGTTCCACCGACGAGCCCGGCGATCAGCAGCCCCTGCAGGAACGGCCACCAGTCAGAGCCTGAGAGGTCGGCCGGGCGCAGGAGCACGAAGCCTTTCCCCTGCACGAGGCGCGCCGCGTAGAGGTACTCCCGCCCGTCGAGGCTCTGCCTGCCCTGCACGGACAGGCCGGCGCGGACCTGGGCCCGCTCGGCGGGCGTGAGGTAACGGCTCTGCCTACCGAGGCTGACGACCTGGAACGTCTCGTTCTGCTTCTCGAGGAACGGCTTCAGCGGCCCGAGATGGGCAAACGGCAGCAGGGCCTCGCGCTCACGCTGGGCGAGCAGGTCGGCCTGGTGACCCAGGTCGGCGAGGTTCGCGGACTCGACCGAGCGGCGAGTCAGGACGACCCCGATCCCGAGGGTCAACCCGATCGACAGCGCCACGCTCAGCGCGATCGAGACGAAGAGGCGGGTCGCGAGGGTCGGGTACGAGCGCGCGGCGCGGCTCACGACTTGACAGCCTTGTACCCCGCTCCCCTGACCGTCCGAATCAGGGCCGGCCGACCGAGCTTCTTGCGGAGCTGGCCGACGTGCACGTCGACCGTCCGGGTCCCGCCGGGGTAGGTGGTGCCCCAGGCGCGGTCGAGCAGCGTGTCCCGCGAGAGGACGATGCCCGGGTTCTCCATCAGACAGACGAGCAGGTCGAACTCCTTCGTCGTCAGCTCGACCGGCTCGCCGCCGACGGCTACCTCGCGCCCCTGCAGGTCGAGGACGATGTCTCCGAGCGACATGATCGGCTCGGCGATCGCGGGCTCCGAGCGGCGCAGGATCGCCTTCACCCTGGCGACCAGCTCGCGCGGGGAGAAGGGCTTCGGAACGTAGTCGTCGGCTCCGACCTCGAGCCCGGCGACCCGGTCGGGTTCCTCGTCGCGCGCGGTCACCATCACGATCGGCACCGAGGAGCGAGCCCTGATCTGCCGGCACACCTCGAACCCGTCCATCCCCGGCAGCCCGATGTCGAGCACGACGATCCGAACGGGGTGCCGCACCAGCTCGATCAGCGCCTCTTCCCCGGAACGGACCCAGACGACGCCGTAGCCGTCGCGGCTCAGGTAGCTGCGGATCAGCGCTCCGATCGAGTGCTCGTCCTCGACGATCAGGACGGTGCCGGCCCCGGCGCGCCTACCTCCCCCTGTGCCGACCGCTACGGCCTGCGAGAGCACCCCGCCTACCTGGCGCGGGCCGGTGGGGAGAGGATCACACGCTCGGCCGGCGCGTCTCCATCTCGGATCGTCACCGCGACCACCCCACGGCGGATCCCCGAGAAGGCGATCAGGCGGCCGTTCAGCTCGATCGTGGCGTCGTCCGCGACGGGGACGAGCTGGATCGTGCCGTCGAGCTCGCGCAGCTCGAGCGAGCCGCGTGCGGCCGACTTCACCCGCCCGCGGTCGATGCGGTAGTCGTGCACCTGGCCGCGGACGACGAGCACGACCTCGGCGCGAGCCAGCTTCGGCCCGAGGAAGAACTCCCCGAGCGGCTTGCCCGGGGGCGGCGCCGCGGCGACCGCGCCGGTGGCGAGGGCCAGAATCGCTCCGAGCCCTGCCAGCGCCCATCGAATCCTCTTCGTCATCCGGGTCCACCTCCCTTGCCGCGGTGTCGAGCCTGGACGGATCATCGTCGAGGAACGTGAGAGTGACATTCGCTCAAGGTAAGCGCACGGTAAAGCGCGCTTTTACCGAGCCCGTACCGCGCGCTTACGCTGCCCGGACCTGCCTCTGACGATCGCCCCGGAAGCTCGGGCCGACCGTCAATCGACAAGGAGGCAGGCAGATGAACGTACAGCGACTGAAGGCGCTCGTCCCGCTGGTCGTGGCCGCGCTCGCGCTCACGATCGTGGCCGTTGCCCTGGCCGATCGCATCAAGGGCACGCCCGGCAACGACACCCTGGAGGGGACGCCGTCCGCGGATCTGATCCTCGGACTTGCCGGCGACGACACGATCACCGGCAAGGGCGGCTCCGACGTGCTCCTCGGCGGCCCCGGCAACGATTCGATCACCGGCGCCGACGGGTTCGACGACATCCGCGGCGGCCCTGGCGACGACACGGCCGCGGCCGGCGACGGGCCGGACTTCGTCTTCGGCAACGACGGGGCCGACTCGCTCCGCGGACGGCACGGCAACGACCGGGTCATCGGCGGCCAGGGTCCCGACTCCCTGTACGCAGGTTTCGGCGAGGACACGCTGTCGGGCGGTCCGGGCGACGACGTCCTGCACGCGGTGGCGAAGGACGACACCGTCGACAAGCTCGACTGCGGGCCTGGCAGAGACGTGGCCTGGATCCGTGAGGGCGTGCGCGAGCGCATCGTCAACTGCGAGCTGATCAGGATCGTTGCGGCCGACGCGCCGGCGGAAGAGCCGGGAGAGTAGTAGCCCGCGCAGACCCTGCGGCTCCCGCTTTGCGGGAGCCGCAGGCTTAGCTGGAACCCGCGCAGACCCTTCGGC
>JACDAS010000144.1 GCA_013695295.1 Actinomycetota bacterium
GCTTGACGACCGCGGACTTCCACTCGTTCGCCTTCGCGAAGTCGAGCGTCGGTTCACCGACCTGGACGCCCAGCTTCGGAAAGGTCTGCTCTGCCGCATGGAGCGAGAATGCGGTCTGCACCCAGGCTTTCGTGGGGATGCAGCCGACGCGCAGACAGGTGCCGCCGAGCTCGGGCTCCTGCTCGATGCAGACGGCCTTGGCGCCGAGCTGGGCCGCGCGGATCGCGGCCGTGTATCCGCCCGGGCCTCCGCCGAGAACGGCGACGTCACAGTCCATCTGTCAGGCTCCTTCGTCGGAAGTCAGCTCGATGCTACCCGCCGTCTTCTCTCCGCACGGGCGGTCCCGAGCTGCAGGGCTCTACTCGAGCTCCGCGCGCATAGTGTGGGTCGAGCCAGCCTCGGCGACCTTGCAAAAGCCAAACCGCTCATAGAGCCCGATCGCCGGGTTCGACCGCTCGACGCTGAGGCTGATCGCGGGGTGGCCGGCGGCTCGCGCCTTGTCCAGCAGGGCGGTGAGCAAGGCCTTCCCCACCCCGCCGCGACGGCGGCTCGGCACGACGGCGAGCGAGAGCTCCGGCGTCGCCTCATCGACGAACCCGTACCCGGGCTCGCTCCTCCGGTAGAGCCGAAACCACGCGGCGCCGACCGGGGTCGCGCCCTCGAGGGCGATCACGGCTGTGTCGCCCGGGCGTCCCCAGCGGTCTGCGTAGCGAGAGACGGGCAGCTCTCCCACGAGCGAGACCCCGGCGTACGCGTGCCGGAGCATGTCCCTCAGGAAGCGCACGTCCTGGGGCCCACCGGCGCGGATGATCACGGCGCCAGTCTAGACAGGTGGAACGCTCGCGCTGACCTGCCCGTGGACACGAGAGCGAGGTATCTGGCCCGCCGCCGCTTGTACGATGGTTGCCGGGATCTGCATGATTGCTCGCCTGCTCGCCCTACTCGTGGTGCCGGCGACAGCCGCCTCGGTCGCTGCATCGAGTGTCGCCGATGGCCAGGACGCGAAACCAGCGATCCTCGGACGCCCATCACGGGCCGTCGCCGCGACCCCTGACCCGCCCCGGCCCCTCCGCGGCGTACCGCTCACCGGCTCTACGGGCCTGCGCCTCCTTGTCGCGAACGATCCGCCGTTTCTCCTCGACGTGGACACTGGACGCAGCACGCCCATCAAGGGCCTCGACGCGCGCGGGCACCCCGTCCTTTCAGTGCTCGCGGTGGGGAAGGACGCCGTCGTCCGGCTCGAGCGCCGTGTGCCTGCGACAAGAGTTCCGGGCGCTGAGATCTACGTCGTGCGCCGTGGCAGGACGAGCGCGACCCGACTCGCGACCGCCTCGGAGGTCGCTCCCACCGCCGATGGTTTGGCGGTCTGGCTCAAGACCTTCACCGACGCACGTCATTGCACGCTTCGCGAGGTGACGCTCGGCGGAGGAAAACGACGGGCGCCGCGCCCCTTGCCGTGCTCGGCACGGCTCATCGACGCCGGCGCCGGCGCGGTCATAGTTCAGGGAAGCTCGATCGTCGACCCCCAGACTGGACGGACCTTGCTTCGCGCTAGCCGGGTCTGGGCCAGGACCGGCCAGTTCGTGCTGACGGTCGCTGAATCCCGGGCTTCGCTGACGCTGGCCGATCTGGCTAGCGGCGAACGCTGGCGGCTGCCCTGGCCGAGCGACATCGGCGGCGCGGACAGTCAGGGTGGCACAGATCAGGCCGCGGTTCAGGCAAACGGCAGGCTAGTCGCTCTCGCCTTCTCGGACCCGGCCTATCAGGACGGCGGGACGCAGGTGACCGACGTTTGGCTGTTCGACCCGGCCAGCCGTCGCTTGGAGCACTTGCCGGACATGCCCGCCACCGTGTCGCTCAAGTCCACGAGCATGTCCTGGACGAGCGATGACCGGCTCGTGATCCTCGGTCAGACTGCTCGGCAAGACGTCGTCGCGATTTGGAAGCCTGGCCAGGCCCGAATTGCAACGCGGTCGATCCGGATGCCCGCTCGGAACAGCGGCAGCGACTCGTTCGTCGCCTGGCAGACTGCTGCCTGAGGGGGCAGAGACGGCGGGCGGTCGCGGCCGGCCGTTGGTCAGAAGGACGACTCACCGACGCGGCCTGAAGACAGGGAAAGTTCTCGCGGTTTCTGGCACGCACACCCTACGCGGTTCAAGCCCGGCAGGAGCGGCGAATACTGGGAAGATCAAGCGCAGTATGGAACGGGACAAACGAGTCGATGCGGAGCTCGTGGACTTGGGGTGGTCGGTCGTAAGCCTATGGGACTTTGATGTCCAGAAAGACTCCGAGTGGGCGGCGTCTGTCGTCGCCTACGCGCTACGGCGTACGGCGGAACCGTCGACGATCCGCGCTACGCGGGTCGTCAGAAGACGTTCAGGTCGCCGTGCTCGGCGAGCTCCGGCGGCACCTGGACGGGCACCCGCTTGAGCAGATCGGTACCTAGACCCATCCCGAACACGCCCATGAGCACTGGCATGCCCTCTTCGCCCGTCTCGTGCATGACGGGGGGCCACCAATACCGCAACGAGACCTGCCGGTCATTCGGGTCGCCTTTTCGTGCCAGCGCGACCCAACCGTGGGCGGGTTCCTGCCCGAGGATCATGCGCCTAGTCTCGTCGAGCCGCGAATCGAACATCGCCCCGCCGTGGTCGATGTACGCGAATTCGAGCGCCATCTTCCAGAGCGCGCGAGCCATCGTTGCGGTGTCATCCACCGTGATGGGGCGCGAGCCTCTTAGTTGCAGTTCGTATTGGTTAGGTCCGACCGTTCGCCACGTCTTCTCGCTGTTGGTCTCGATGTAGATGTTGGCTTCTGTGGGCATGCTGACCCGCGCGTTGCCCCACTTGGACATCGGTCGCTTGCCCGCCTTCGTCTTGATGCCGTACATCGTTCGCAGGAGAGAGATCGGCGGATAGTTCAGGAAGGCGTTATCGAGGTCCGAGAGCCGTCCAAAGTTGCAGCGGTCGCAGACGACGCCCGGAGGAAGCACGATCTCATCGTTGCCGAGGCTCTCCGGGAACGGGTGCTCCCGCGAGCGGAACCCACCGTCGTGGAGACGGCAAAACAGGCATCCCTCAGAGTTGAGACAGGCGTTGACGCGCGACGCTTCCACTCCTACGAGGGTAGCGATAGTCGGTTACGCCGTCGTCGCGCAGCCAGCCGGCGGCGAGCTCGTCGAGCGCTTGTCGAACCCCGAGCTGCCATCGTCGAGCTCGATCCGCCAGCGCAGCGTGTTGAGTGAAGCCGCGGCCCGAAACGGGCTCGGCGCGACGGACGCCCGAGCCGTCGCGCGCGACCTACTGCCGAGCGTCGTCTGCGAGCTCCTGCGCAAGCTGAATCCGATTTCCGTCCGGGTCGTAGACGTCGAGGATCCGCATCTGCCCGTGCAGCTCCAGCACGATGCCGACCTCGACGCCCGCCGCGCGCAGGCGCTCCGCCTCGGCCTTCACGTCTGCGACGTCGACGGTGGCCACGCCGACGTCGACGAGATCACCCTCCGCGACCGCAATCTCCATCCCGCCGCGCTCGAGCCGTGCCCACTGGCCGTCGCCGTCGACGTAGGTCTCCGTGAAGCCGAGCGTGTCCCGGTAGAAGGTACGCGCGACGTCCAGATCGCTCACGCGGTACCAGACGGTCACCAGGCCAGCCCGGGCTCCTCGAGGAAGTCCTTGACCGTCCGAAGGAACTCGGCGGCGGTGGCCCCGTCGAGCGAGCGGTGGTCGCAGGTCAGCGTCATCGTCATCAGCGGCAGGACGTCGAGCTCGCCGTCGCGGGCGACCGGCCGCTCCTCGATCGCGCCCACGGCGAGGATGGCGGCCTGTGGCGGGTTGAGAACGGCGACGAACTGCTCGACGCCATACATGCCGAGGTTCGAGATCGTGAAGGTTCCGCCCTCGAGGTCGGCCTGCTGGAGCTTGCCGGCCCGGGCCCGAGCGACGAGGTCGGCGCGCGCCGCCGCGATCTCGGCGATCGAGCGCCGTTCGCAGCCGGGGATCACGGGCACGACGAGGCCCTTCGGGATCGCGACCGCGAGCCCGACGTTCGCGGCCGGGTGGAGCTCGATCGCCTCGCCGGTGAAGAGGGCGTTGACCCCGCGGTGGCGCATCAGCGCGAGCGCGCAGGCCTTCGTCAGCACGTCGGTCACCGTGGGCCGCGTCGAGGCCTCCTTCGTCAGCTCGACCAGCCGTTCGCGCAGATCCAGCGCGCGGGTCATGTCGGCGGACATGGAGATCTGGAACGCGGGCGCCTCCCAGGCCTTGGTCAGGCGGCGGGCGATCGTCTTCCGAAGCGAGGTGAGTGGCTCGATCTCGATTTCCGCGGCCGCCTCCGGCCTGTCGTCTCGCGCCTGCACCGTTGCCACCCCGGCGCGCTCGACGTCCTCGGCGACCACGCGGCCGTCCGGGCCGGTGCCGGTGAGAGAGCGGAGCTCGATTCCTCGTTCGCGCGCGATCCGCCTGGCGAGCGGCGAGGCCTTCACGCGCCCGCTGCCAGAGGTGGGCGGCTCGGCCGGGGCCTCGGGGTCGGCGGACGCATCGCGGCCGCGCTCGCGCTCGGCCTCCCGCGCGGTTCCCGGCGAGCCCTCCTCCTGCGGATCCTCGTCGACCTCCTGGGCCTTCTCGCCGTTGTCGGACTCCTTCGCCGCAGACACCTCCTCGCCCTGCTCGCCGATGAAGGCGATCGTGGTGCCGACGTCCACCTCCCCGTCGGAGACGGCGATCTTGAGCAGGACGCCGGAGGCTTCGGCCTCCACTTCCTGCGTCACCTTCTCGGTGTCCAGCTCGTAGAGGGCCTCGCCCTTCTCGACGGCGTCGCCCTCGGATTTCAGCCACTTGACGATCGTCCCCGACTCCATGCCCTGCCCGAGGCGGGGCAGCTTGACCTCGTCAGCCACCGTTCCTCCCGACCGCCCTGTAGATCGCCTCGAGCACGTCTGCGTGGTGGGGGACGACGAACTCCTCCATCACGGGCGCGAACGGGATGGGGGTGAACCGCGCGCCGACGCGCTCGACCGGCGCGTCCAGCCAGTCGAAGGCCTGGTGCGAGACGACCGCCGCCACCTCGGCGCCGAAGCCCATTCTCGTCACGGCCTCATGGGCGACGACGCAGCGGCTCGTCTTCTTGACGGAGCCCACGATCGCGGCCTCGTCGAGCGGCGAGAGCGTGCGCGGGTCGACCACCTCGACCGAAACGCCCTCCTGCTCGGCCTCCACCGCGGCGCCGAGCGCCTCGTGCACGAGGCGGCCGGTCGCGACGACGGTGACGTCCTCGCCGGCCCGGTGGACCCGGGCCTGGCCGAGCGGCACGGGCTCGAGCTCGTCGGGGAGCTCCTCCTTCAGTCCGTAGAGGGTCCGGTGCTCGAAGAAGACGACGGGGTTGTCGTCGTAGATCGACGACCAGAGCAGACCGCGGACGTCCGACGGAGTCGAGGGGAACACGACCTTCAGGCCGGGGACGTGCACGAGCCAGGCCTCGAGCTGCTGGGCGTGTTGCGCGCCGGGGGACCAGCCTGCGCCGCCCTGCGTCCGCACGGTCAGGGGCACCTTCAGCTGACCGCCGGACATGTAGCGGTGCTTGGCCGCCTGGTTGACGATCTGCTCCAGCGAGAGGGTGAGGAAGTCCTCGTACATGATCTCGACGACGGGCCGCATGCCCTGCATCGCGGCGCCGATCCCCGCGCCGACGATCGCCATCTCGGAGATCGGCGTGTTGCGGACCCGCTCGGGCCCGAACTCCTCCAGCATCCCCTGGGTGACCCCCATCGAGCCGCCCATCTCGGCGATGTCCTCGCCCATCAGGAACACGTCCTGGTCGGCGCGCATCGCGCTCGAGAGGGCGTCGCGGACCGCCTCGCGGTAGCTGAGCTCAGGCATAGACGTTGTTCA
>JACDAS010000154.1 GCA_013695295.1 Actinomycetota bacterium
GAGCACGAGCATTCGCACGACGGGACGACGCACGCCCATCCCCACAGCCACGAGGCCGGGATGGAGAGCGACCACCGGCACGACCACTAGCTTGCTCGATCCGAGCAACCCGGGGCGCTCGAGCGCGGACGTGACGGTTCTCTAGAAGTAGTACGGCGTCAACTCGAGCGCCCCCAGCGCGTACCAGACTCCGAATGCAAGGCTCGCGCTGCCGAGTACTGGCGCGAGGACGTCGAACGACCTACGGACGGGTGAGCTCTGCAGCGTGAGCCCGAGGCTGGTCGAGAGGGCAGCCATCGAGACTGCGGTGAAGAGCGCCAGCAGCCCCAGGGCGACGAGCGCGAGGGTGCGGGAGTCGATCGTGGCGAGGAGCAGCACCCCGACACCGGCGCTCCCGCCCATACCGTGGATCAGGCCGATGCCGAAGGCCTGCCGCGCCGAACGGACGCGCGGAACGTGCCCGTGCGCATGCTGAGGCCCCGAACCATGGGTGTGGACGTGGGCGTGGGCGCCCTGCTCGTCGTGGTCGTGGACGTGGACGTGGAAGACGCCGCGGCGCCAGCGCAGGAGCAGCCACACGGCGAGCGCGACGATCACGAGGCCGATCGTCGCCTCCGCCGCCTTCTGCAGCGGCTCGGGGAGGAAGCGCTCGTAGAGCACGATCGGCGTTCCGAAGGCGAACAGCGTCGTCGCATGGCCGAGGCCCCACGCGGTGCCGAGCCGCGCGGCCGCCCGGCTCGAGCGCTCGCGGCCGGAGGCGATCAGGGTCGTGACGGCCGCCAGGTGGTCGGGGTCGGTGGCGTGGCGTAGACCGAGCAGGATCGCGACGACGACGATCAGACCGACCGAGGCGCCGTCGGAGAAGCTTGAGATCCAATCGTCGAGGCCGAACATCTAGAGCAGCACCTAGATCAGCTCCGGGAGAGCGCGGAGGGTCATTGCGACGCCCACGGCCAGGATGATGACGGCGCTGGCGGCAGGCAGGAGCCGAACGAGGCGGCCCTCGAAGGTGGCCCGCTTGAAGACGTTCTTCGCGAGTACTGCGAGAAGACCGATCCCGGTGATCGTCAGGGCGAGACCCGCGCTGAAGGCGACGATGAGCAGCAGCCCGAATGCGACGCGGTGCAGCGAGATCGCCGCGAGCAGGACCACGAGCGCCGACGGGCACGGAATCAGCCCGCCCGAGATCCCGACGGCGACGAGACCGCGCCAGCCCGGCTTCGTCGGGAGGTGCGAATGGCCGTGTCCTTGCCCGTGGTGATGGTGGTGCCCACCCTCGTGACCCTCGTGGTGTCCGTGGTCATCCTCGTGGGGGTGGTGATGGCCCAGCTCGCGGCCGCCGAGCCGCGCCCAGACGATCCCGCCCGCGACCGCGACGACGAGCAGGCCCGACACGAGGTTCAGCCACGGATAGAGGTCGTCCGGGACGATGAACTCGGACAGGAGGAGAGTGATCGCACCGAGCGCGAAGACTCCGATCGTGTGCGTGACCGTCACGATTAGCCCGAGGTAGGCCGCATGGCGGGGCGTTCCGCGCTGCCCGACCAGGTAGGCCGTGATGATCGCCTTGCCGTGCCCGGGCGACAGCGCGTGCACGAGACCCCAGAAGAACGCCACTCCGAGCGAGGCGAGGATGACGAGCAGCGAGAGGTTTCCACGCCCGATGAGGCTCGCGAAGCCGGATTCTGCTGCACGATCCGGGGCCTGCGCCGCCTCTCGTCCTCCGAGAGCCGGCGGGGTGCCCGACAGTGAGCCGGCCGCGACGCGGGCGCTGATCGAGGTGACGTCGAGCGGGCTCGAGAGCAGATCCTCCGGGTACGCCCGCAACTGCCGCGTGGTGCTCGTCGCGGGAGCGCTGGACGCGACCACACGAGCACCACGCTCGGCGCGGACGACGATCTCCTTCCAGCCAAGCCGGGTCGAGTAGTTCCGGTCGCGGTAGGCGATCCGGCTCTCGCCCCGGAGAACAGGCCCGCGCAGCACGAGCTCGAGCCGCATCGTCTTCAGGCCCCCCTGCCCCTGAAGGAATGCCAGCCGGTGGCGGAGGGGAACGAGTGAGGCATTGCGGCCGCCGACCGTGAGGTCGAGGTTCGACGCGATCCGCCGGACGTACGCCGTCGGGTCGACACCCTGACGCCGTGCCTGGAAGGTTGGGATCTCGGCCAGGTCGAGGACGTAGAGGACATAGGCACGCTCGCCCGACACGCTCAGCTCGCTGTACCGGTTGACCGTGAAGTTGCCGAGCGGGTGCGCCATCGCGGCTCCGGGAGCGAGGAGGGCCGACGCGGCGACGACGAGGAGGGCGAGCTTCTTCATGCGAGTGCCTTTCGCGCGACGGGGCTCCAGAGGAGGGAGAAGTGAGGGTTCAGGTCGAGCGCCCGGCGGAACCATTCCCGCGCCTGGGCCTCGCGACCGAGGCAGCGCTCGATCATCCCGCGGTGGAAGAGTTTGAGCGCGTCCTGCGTGCCGAGGCGCAGGGCGCGCCTCGAGTGAGGCAGTGCCTCCGCGCAGCGGCCGTTTCGCTCGAGCGCCCACGCGAGGACGTCGTCCCCGTCGATCGAGGGCCGGGCCGCGTGGGCTGCTCGGGCGCGGATGAGCGCGCGGGCCGGGCGGATGCCGTGGTCGAGGTCGAAGAGCGCGAGCTCCAGGTCGGTCCGGACACCATTCGAGCGCAGGAGCCGCTGGATCGCGCCGACGAGCTCGTACTGGTCGCGCGCGGCCTGCGGCCGGCCGGCAGCAGCGTAGAGGTCGCCGAGGGTCGCCACGTACTGGGGGAGAGGCACCGCCTGAACGGCCTGCCGCTCGAGCGCGATCGCCCGCCCGAGGCGCCCGCGCGCGGCCTCCACGAGCGCCAGCGCGTCGAGCGCGTAGGGGTAGCCGGGGAGCGTCGCGAGCGCGAGGCGGTACTCGCG
>JACDAS010000161.1 GCA_013695295.1 Actinomycetota bacterium
CGCTCCAAGAGCGCGGACGAGGCGGCAGCCGAGCTGGGCGGCATCGCCGTGCGCGCCGACCTCGCGAACCGCGACGACTTGCGCCGCGGCTTCGACGAGGCCGTCACAGGGCTCGGCGGACTCGACATCCTCGTCGCGAGTCACGGCATCGGGAAGGCCGCGGACGCCCTCGACCACGACCTCGCCGACTGGGACGAGGTGCTCGAGGTGAACCTCACGGCGACGTTCGAACTCTGCCAGCTCGCCGGGCGGATCATGGTCGCGCAGGGGAGCGGGAAGATCGTGAACATCGCGTCGATGCTGAGCTTCCAGGGCGGGTTCCGCGTGTCGTCGTACGCGGCGAGCAAGGGTGGCGTCTCGCAACTGACGATGGCGCTCGCGAACGAGTGGGCACCGCACGGCGTCAATGTGAACGCGATCGCCCCGGGCTACGTGAAGACGGCGCTGAACGCGCGCATCTGGCGTGACGACCCGGAGCGGACGGAGCAGATCACCGTCCGCATCCCCGCCGGCCGCTGGGGCGAGCCCGGCGACATCGGCGGCGCCGTCGTCTTCCTTTCCTCGGCGGCCGCGGACTACGTGCACGGCGTGACGCTGCCGGTCGACGGCGGCTGGCTTTCGCGGTAGAGCATGGACACATCGATCTTCTGCTTCGCGACCGACCTCGCGGACGAGGGGATCGCGACCGTGCTGGACAACGTCGAACACCGCGGCGGCCTCGGCGGCGTCACGGTCGCGGCCGCCTATCACGAGGGCCGGGACGTCTTCCCGCACAACCCCGTGCGCCGGGTGCGGTTCCTCGAGAGCGGCGCCGTCTTCTTCCCGACCGGGCAGGCGCTGCGCGCCGCACGACTGCAGCCGCCCGCGAGCGAGGCCGCGCACGCGTTGCCGGAGGTACTCGCGGCCGCGGAGCAGCGCGGGCTCGCGGTCCGCGCGTGGACGGTCTTCCTGCACAACGGTTCGCTCGCGGCGGCCTACCCCGACTGTGCCCCCGAGAACGCGTTCGGCGACCGATACGTGACGGAGCTCTGTCCCGCGCATCCCGATGCGCGCGCCTACGCGCGGGCGCTCGCCGCCGACATCGCTGCGCTCGGCGTCGCCGGAATCTGCTCGGAGGCGCTGCACTACCTCGGGCTCGAGCACGGTTACGCGCACGAGCGGTACTTTGTCCCGCTCGGTCCGCGCACGCGGTACCTGCTCGGGGTGTGCTTCTGCGCACACTGCCTCGACGTCGCCCGCGCTCAGGGCGTCGACGGCGATGCAGTGCGTCGCTCCGCGCGTGACGAGATCGAGCGCGTCTTCGCCGGCGGCGCCGAGCCGGCCGTCGAGGAGCTCGATCGCGGCGAGTTCGCGGAGTATGCGGGCGTTCGCGAGCAGGTCGTGACGTCGCTGGTCGCCGAAGTCGCCGAGGCGGCCGGGGAGACGCCGTTCGAGTTCATCGAGCTCTCCGGTGCCGTGAAGGGCTACGCGACCGGACGCCCCACCGGCGCGTCCTCAGCCTCGATCGCGTGGCAGCTCGGGGTCGACGTCGACGCAGTCGCCCGCGCCTGCGACGGCATCGAGGCGATCGGATATGCCGCAGACCCGGAGCGCGTCCGGGGCGACCTGGACTCGTACGGCGACGCGGCCGTGTCCGTCATCTTCCGCCCGTCGACCCCCGACTGCGACTCGGCCGAGGACCTGCGCGCGAAGGTCGACCTGGCACGCGGGCGCGGCCTACGCCGCGTGGACTTCTACCACTACGGGCTCATGCGGTTGGACGCGCTGGACTGGATACGCGCCGCGCTGACGCCCTGAGGGCCCGGCCGGCGAGCGCGCCCGTGTGGCGACCGTCGTCAACGACGACGACCCCGTTGACGATCACGTACGGAATGCCTTCCGGCTGCCGCCGCGGGTCCTCGTAGGTCGCGGTGTCGCGGACCCGCTCCGGGTCGATGCATGTCACGTCGGCGGCCATGCCAGGGCGCAGCAGCCCGCGGTCGGAGAAGCCGAGCCGCTGCGCGGGCAGCGACGTCATCTTCCGCACCGCCTGCTCCCACGTGAGCACGCCGAGTTCGCGCACGTAGACCGCGAAGTAGCGCGGGAACGTGCCCCAACCACGCGGGTGCGGCCGGTCGCCGACCAGGATGCCGTCGCTGCCGACCGTGTGCGACCAGTGCGCCATCGTTGCGCGCACGTTCTCCTCGTTGCCCGTGTGAGCGATGCACGACACGCCCAGCTTTCGGTCGACGAGGAGGTCGCAGACGTAGTCGATCGGCCGCGCGCCCGCAGCCGCGGCCGCCTCGGAAATCGGACGCCCGCCGACGACGATCACGGACCAGTCCATCGGGATCTCGTGGAAGCCGTCCGAGCCCTCGTCTTCGATCTCGACGCGCAGGCGCTCCCGCAGCTCGGGGTCGCGGAGCCGCTCGATCGTGGCCGCGCTGCCGCCGACATGCATCCAGCTCGGCAGGAATGCGTGCAGGTACGTGGAGCCGGCGAGGTACGGATAGGTGTCGAGCGTGACCTCGATGCCGTCGTCGCGCGCGCGGTCGATCATCGCCAGCAGCTCAGGCGCCCTGCCCCTGTTGATCGGGTAGCCGAGGTGCGCATGGGCGAGGTGCAACGGAACACCGGATCGACGGGCAATCGAGATGCAGTCGGCGTAGGCCTCGAGCGCGCGCCTCCCGTAGTTGCGGTGGTGCGGCGTGTAGTAGCCGCCGTGGTCGCGGACGACCTCGAGGAGCGCGACGAGCTCGTCGTCGGCGGCGTACATACCCGGCGTGTACGTCAGCCCGGTCGACAGGCCGACAGCGCCCTGCTCGAGCGCCTCGGCGAGCAGCCGCTTCATGTGAGCCAGCTCGTCGGCCGTCGGCGCCCGGTCGTCGTAGCCCATCGCGCACATGCGGATCGTCCCGTGGGGCGCGAGATAGGCCGCGTTGACTGCGATGCCCTCCGCGTCGAGCCGGTCGAGGTACTCGCCGACCGTGCGCCAGCTCCAGTCGAAGCCGGGCGGGTCGTCGTTCCAGCCCGCGAGCTGCCCGCGCAGCTGCTCGAGCACGTCGTCGGTGACCGGCGCGTAGCTGAGGCCGTCCTGGCCCAGCACGTCGAGCGTCACGCCCTGATGCACCTTCGCCTCGTGCGCGGGATTCACGAGCAACTGTAGGTCGGAGTGCGTGTGCATGTCCGTGAAGCCCGGGCAGACGAACAGCCCGTCGGCGTCGATCACCCGCGCGGCTGCCCGACCGGCCAGCCGGCCGACAGCGGCGATCCGGTCGCCCTCGATCCCGACATCGGCGGCGTACCACGGATTGCCGGCGCCGTCGATCACGCGGCCGCCGCGGATCAGCAGGTCGAGCAGCGCTACTCCTCGTCGTCGGGCGAGAAGTTCGCGACGAGCTCGCGGGCCATCTGCTCGTTGCCCGCGAGCAGGCCGCCGTCGACGCGCAGCACCTCGCCGGTGATCCACGACGCGTCGTCGGAGGCGAGGAACGCGACGGCGTTTGCCACGTCCTCCGGCTCCCCGACGCGCCGGAGCGGATACCAGCGGACGAGGCGGTCGAAGATCGCCGGCTCCTTGTCGATGCGCTCCTGCCAGAGCGGCGTGCGGATCGTGCCGGGAGCAATCGCCACCGCGCGGATCCCATGGCGCCCGTAGCGCACGGCCATGCTGCGCGTGAGGTTGATGAGGCCGGCCTTCGCGGCGCTGTACGGCTCGTTCGCGAAGAAGGCCATGCCGTTCACGGACGAGACGTTCACGATCACGCCCGATCCGCGCTCGATCATCCCGGGCAGGAGGGCCTTCGAGCAGAGGAACGCGGACTTGAGGTTGAGGTTGACGTCGGCGTCCCACTGCTCCTCGGTGATTTCGAGCAGGTCGTCGGCCATGCCGCCGCCGGCGTTGTTGACGAGCACGTCGACCCGGCCGGCCGATTCGACCAGCCGCGCCACGTCCGCGGCGACGGTGACGTCCGCCTGGACCGCCGTGCCGCCGATCTCCACGGCGACCTCCTCGGCGCGCTCCCCGATCAGATCCGCGACTACGACCGCCGCGCCCTCGGTCGCGAAGCGCCGCGAGATCGCCCGCCCGATACCGGATCCACCCCCGGTCACGATCGCGTGCTTGCCCGCCAGACGGCTCATCCCTTCAGCGCTCCTTCCTGGAGTCCGCGCATGTACCAGCGCTGCACGACGATGAACGCGATCAGGCCCGGCAGGATCGCGACGACGTACATCGCCGCCATGGTCGGCCACAGCCACTGGCCGAAGCCCGCGTTCGCGGACGCCATGACGACCGTCAGGGTGCGCTGCTCCTGGTCGTTCGTGAGTGTGTTCGCGAGCAGCCACTCGCCCCATGCCGCGATGAAGTTCGTGATCAGGACGACGATGACGCCGTTGCGGACGAGCGGGATCATGATGCGGCGCAGGATCATGAACGAGCCGGCGCCGTCGACCCTCGCCGACTCGGCCAGCTCGCGCGGGATCGTCTGGAAGACGCCGCGCATGATGAAGACGCTGACGGCGAGCGCGAGCGTCTGGTACGGCAGGAGCAGCCCCCAGGTCGAGTTGATCAGCCCGAGGCGGTCCTGGATCTCCCAGATCGAGATGAGCCCCGTGACGCGGCTCGGCACGAAGAGCGATCCGACGAGGATTGCGAGCACGATCCCCTTGCCCGGCGTCGGGAGGTGGACCAGCGCGTAGCCGGCGAGCACGGCGACGGTCGTCGTGATCAGCATCGTCGCGAGCGTGAGGACGACGCTGTTCTTGATGTTCTGCGGCAGCGTGTCGATCGCCGTCAGCGCCGTGCGGTACGAGCTGAAGTCGAAGTCGTTCGGCCAGATGTGGTTCGTGTACGCGTCCGGCAGCGACTTGATCGAGAGCAGGAACACCCAGAAGAGCGGGAAGAGGATGATCAGGCAGAAGAACAGGAGGATCCCGTGCTTGGCGATCGAGCTCCACGGAACCCGCACGCGGCGCCGCGCTGGCCGCCGGCGCGTGGCGGCGATGCTCTCGGTCTCCACGCGGGTCGCCATCGTCAGTCCTTGTTCCTGAAGGCGTAGAAGAGCCAGAGCACGACGGCGAGCATCCCGATCGTGCCGATCCACCCGATCGCGGCGGCGTAGCCGCGGTTCTGGTCACCAACCTGGAAGGCGGTGTCCCACATGTACACGGTCCAGGTGTACGTGGGCTTCGAGCGGTCGAAGCCGCCGGTCAGGATGTACTCGTCGATGAGGGCGTAGGCCGTGCCGAAGCGAAGCACGACGAGCACGAGCAGGATCGGCCGCAGCCGCGCGAACGTGATCTTCCAGAAGATGCGCCACTCGCTCGCGCCGTCGACGCGTGCCGACTCGTACAGCTCTTTCGGGATCGTCGAGAGGCCGGCCAGATAGAACATCGTGTGGAAGCCGAGCCCCCACCACCACTCCATCAGGGCGAGCGAGAGGAAGGTCGTGTTTGTCGAGCCGAGCCAGGTCGGCTGGTTCTGGAGGTCGTAGACGTGGAGGACGTCCACGAGGACGTAGTTGATCGGGCCGATCCCGTTCGAGTACATCCACACCCAGAGGATGAAGATGAGGGGGCCCGGGATCATCGCCGGGATGAGCAGGATCAGCCGGTACGTCGTCGCGAGCTTCTGGTTGCGCACGCGGTCGACGAGCACCGCGGTCACCATCGGCAGGAACACCATCCCCGGGAGGAAGATCG
>JACDAS010000197.1 GCA_013695295.1 Actinomycetota bacterium
ACTCCCCGGGTTGGACTCGAACCAACAACCCTCCGGTTAACAGCCGGATGCTCTGCCAATTGAGCTACCGGGGAACGGGCGCTCGGCCGGCGGCAATTGTAGCCGCGGGGTCAGGGGAGCTCAGCGCCACCTCGTGGCCCGCCTGCTCGATCACCGCCGGGTCGTGTGTGGCGCAGACTACGGTCGTCCCCCCTTCGGTCGCCGCTGCGAGGAGGAGCCCCATCGCCCGCGCGTTCGCCTGGTCGAGGCGCGCCGTCGGCTCGTCGGCGAGCAGCACTCGAGGTCGCGCCGCGAGGGCACGGGCGAGCGTGACCCGCTGGGACTCGCCGGCCGAGAGTCGCTCGACGCGCTGTCCGGCGAGCTCCTCGAGCCCGACCGAGGCGAGCGCGCGGTCGGCCGCCCCGGGCTCCCGGATCCCGCGGATCGCGAGTGCCAGCACCACGTTCTCCCGGGCCGACAAGGAGGGCACGAGCAGGGTCCCCTGCTCGACCACGGCCACGATCCGCCTGCGCAGCTCCGCCCGCCGCGAGCGATCGAGGCCGGAGACGAGCTCCCCGCCGACGATGACCTCGCCGGCGTCCGGCAGCTCCAGGCCCGCTAGCAGGCGTAGCACGGTCGTCTTGCCCGAGCCCGACGGCCCCGTGAGCGCTGTCAGGCAGCCCTCCGGGAATCCGAGCTCCAGCCCGCCGAGCACCTCGCGCCGGGCCCGACCGGTGCCGAATCCCTTCGTCACCGCGCGAAGCTCGGCCGCGAGGCCGGAAATGCCAGGCCGCCGGACGGGCTCCGGCCGCAGCGCCGGCTCGGGGCCGACGCCGTCGCCGGCCAGGAGCACGCCGCGCCCCTCCATTCGCGCGCGGGCCCGATCGCGGATCCCCGCGCGACGCAGGAGCTCCTCCGGCAGGCGCAGCCAGCCGCCGCGGGCGACGACGATCGCCGCCGCGCCCTTCTCCCCGCTCGCGACCTCGTCGCTGACCCGGCCGTCCCGGACGTGGACGACCCGGTCGGCGATGGCGGTCGAGGTGGGGTCGTGGCTGACCACGACCGCGGTGCATCCCTCATCGCGCACGAGCTCCTCGACGAGCCGGTAGATCTCACGAGCGGTCGTCGCGTCGAGCTCGCCCGTCGGCTCGTCGGCAAGCAGCAGCCTCGGCCGCCGCACGAGCGCCGCGCACAGCGCGACCCGCTGTTGCTCGCCTCCGGAGAGCTCGCCCGGGCGGGCGCTCGCGCGCGTCCAGAGGCCGACCCGCTCGAGCAGGTGGTGGGCGCGGGCCCGACGCTCCGACTCGCCGACACCGGCGAGCGCCAGCGGCAGGCCGACGATCTCTCGGAGCGTCAGTTCCGGCGGTAGCGCCCGCGCGTAGTGCTGGTCGAGGTAGCCAACGCTCCGGGCGCGGAAGGCAGCGGCCTGTCGCTCCCCGAGCCGCCCGACATCGACCCCGAGCACAACCGCCGAGCCAGCGGCCGGCCGGTCGTAGGCCGCGAGCAGGCGCAGGAGGGTCGTCTTCCCCGAGCCGCTCGGGCCGAGCACGACGACCACCTCTCCGGCGACGACGTCCAGGCTGAGCCCTTGCAGGGCGGCCGTGCCGCCGGCTCCCGAGCCGTGGAGCGCGAACACATCGTGGAGCGAGAGCGCGAGCGTCACTGGCCTCCCGCCGCCGGTCTCGCCACCTCCGTCCCGGCGAAGGCCCGGCGGGTCAGCACGCAGACGAGGCCCACGGTCACCGCGGTCACCGCCGCGGCCGCCAGGCCGATCACCACCCAGTCGATCGAGAGCACGAGCGGAGGCACCGGCTCCGTGGCGTTCGCGGTCAGGGTCACGAACCCGACCACGAGCGCGGAGAGGAGAGCACCGGCCACCAGCCCGCCCAGGGCACCCGCGAGGGCGATCGCGGCGGCACGCAGACGGAGCTGGCGCCGCAGGGCGGCCGGATCGAGCCCCTGAGCCTCGAGGTCCGCGAGCTCACCCGCCCGGTCTCGCTGCTCGGAGAAGACGACGAGCGCGAGTCCGATCAGGGCCAGCGCGAGCGCGACGAGCGCCGTGAGCGTCAGGACGACGAGGGTGCCCCGCGCGAGTGGGTCTGCGCGAAGGCCGGCCTCAACCGACCGGCGCGACGCCGCCTCGAGCACGTCGAACGGCGGGCGGGCCAGCAGGCCCGCGACTTCCGGCCCGCCGCGAACCCAGACCTCGCCGGGCACCCCGACCGGCGGCGCCTGGACGTCGAGGGCCGTCTCCAGCCAGGTCACGTCCCCCACGATCACGTCGCCCTCGACCACGGTGGGAAAGCGCCGGATCGTCCCCACGACGCGAACGGTCAGCGGCTCGCCGACCACCCGCAGGGGAAGCGTCCCGTCACGCCCCACGGCTGCGGCCAGGCCCGGCGATGCGAGCACCGGCGGCGGCTGGCCACCGTCAGGACGAGGCGGATGGAGCCGGACGGCTCGCTCGCGCGTGATCGCGTAGCGGATTGCCAGCGAGCTCGCCCCGGCGGAGACGAGGTCGGCCGGTCCCGCGACCTCCCAGCCGCCGAGACTCCCCCGGGGCGTGAACGCCATGCCTCCGCCACCCTCACGGAGTCTCCCGAGGCGAAGCAGCCCGTCGGCGCGGGCCTGCTGGCCGGGCTTGTCGCCGGTCTCGCGGTGTCCGCCGCCGAACCGGCCGAGCTGCGTCAGGTCGACCGTCAGCCCCACGACGAGCCCTCCGCGCGCGCTCGACGGGACGACAGCGCGGAGCGTCCGCCGTCCAGCGAGTGGCTCGCCGAGGTCGACCGTCTCGAAGTCTCCGCGCGGAGTCTGGATCGACGCCTCGAGCGCGACCCGGTCCCCCTCGATCCTCGTCTCGAGAACGAGCTCGCGGGCCTCCCGGGAGAGGCGCAGGCCACCGAGCGCGAGCGCGTGGTCCGGTCGAATCCGGCGGGCGAGCTCGGATCGCGGCTCGTCGGCGAAGTCGGCTCGCCAGCCGCGCAACCGTGGGATCGCCTCGGCCGGCACGCCGAGAACGGTCAGCCCGGCGCTCGACTCCAGCCGGGCGACGTCGCCGCTCGCCCGGAGCACGGGGTAACTCTCCCCCAGCGCCCGGTAGCTCTCCGGAGGCGCGGCGCGTTGCACCGACACGAGGCGTCCGAGATCCTCGCGGAGCACGTAGTCCAGCGGAACGGCGAACGCGGCCTGGTCGGAGAGGTTCTGGCCCAGCGTCGCGCGGTAGGTCTCCGCGAAGAGGCCGATCCCGACGCTCGTCACCCCGAAGACGACCGCGACCGAGGCCCGGCCCGGATTCCGGACGAGCGAGAGGAGCGCGAGGCGCGGCACCGGGCCGGCACGGCGGAGCAGCCGCTCGCAGGCGCGCAGTGCTGGGCCAACGAGCCGGACGCAGGCCGCCGCGACCGCCAGCGAGACGAGGGAGGGGAGCAGTAGCAGCTCGATCCCGGACCCTCGCTCGCCCGCGAGCGCCTCGGGATCGGCGGCGCCCTGCGCCAGCGCGAGCCCGACGGTTCCGGCCGCTGCGAGGCCGGCGAGATCGAGCAGGGTGACGGACCGCCCGTTCGTGCGCCAGGCCCCGGCGCGGGCGCCCGCGAGCACGACGGCGGTCGCTGCGAGCGCGAGACCCGCGGCTGCCAGCAGCCCCGGCGCCGAGAGCACCGAGCGTGTCAGAACGGGAGCCGCCGGGGTGTCGAGGAGCGCCGCCAGTCCGAAAGAGACGAGCACTCCCCCGGCCCAGCCGGCCGCGGTCGCGAACATGGCGAGCGCACCGACCTCGAGCGATGCCTCGGCGAACACCTGCATGCGGGTCGCACCGAAGCCGAGCAGGCGGGAGGCGGCTGCATCGAAATCGTTCCGGAGGCCCGCCGCGACCAGCAGCGCGAACACGAGCAGGAGCGAGACCCCCTGACCTGCCACCAGCAACAGCCTCCGTCCCGAGATGCGCGCCGACTGGCGGATCCCGTCGAGCTCGACCTCGGGCGCGGCCACCCTGAAGACGTCCGAGCGGAGCTGGAGCGCGACGCGCGCCTCGCCCAGGCGTCGGTCGAGGTCGCCGAGCTCCCAGACATGGAGGCTCCGCCCGTCGAGTGGAGACGTCCAGGCGTAGGTGCGGTAGAAGAGGTCGAGATCAGGTTGTTGCGTCAGGCCCTCGGCGCCGTTCGCGAGGAGGAGCGCAGGCGCCTGGGCGCCGGTCTCGTCGCCGACTCCGGTTGCGGGCACGGGTGCCTCGGCGTCGAGCTCGGCCGTCCCGACGACGGGCAGATGGAGGAATGAGCGAATCCGGCGCCCACCCCCGATCTGGAGGAGCTCGCACCGGCCCCGGCGGCAGTGAGCCGGCAGCCGGCCGCTCCGGAGCCGTACCTGCTTCGGCAGACCGTCGAGGGCCCCGAGCAACGCGAGGTTGCCGTTTTCCCGCAGCTCGGTGAACACGACCCCGGCGGTCGGCTCCGCGCCGAGCGCGCGTCCGAGCGCCTCACGGGCAACACGGTCGAGGCTACCGAAGGGCTCTTCCGTAGGGCCGCCGAAGCCTCCCCAGAAAGCGCGGGCAGTGCGCTCCGAAACGGGCAGGTCGCCGATCGCGCGCTGGACTGCGCGATCCTCGGTCAGAAGGCTGCCTGCAAGCGAAGCGGCGAGCATCAGCGCGGCCGCCCCGATCCCGATCATGACGAGCAGCGAGCGAAGCGGCCGATGCGCGATCCGCGCACAGGCGAGGCGAGCCAGTGAGTAGAGGGCGATCACCCCCCGGTCCCCCTGCGGCTCCTGTAGGCCCTCGTCTTCGCGCGATTGCCGCAGATCGACATCGAGCACCACTGCGCCGAGCGGTTCCGCGAGTAGTCGTAGAAGGCCCAGCGGCACTGCCGGCACGCCTTCAGGCGATCCCAACTCCCGTCTCGCTGGGCGGAGACGACGATGCCGAACAGGCGGCCGAGCGGGTGGCCTGCGCGTGCCGGCTCCAGCTCGGCCCGGCCGGCCCGGTCGAAGCACGTGCGGAGCGGGAGAGCTGCCGCAAGCCGGTTCAGAAGCGCGAGCCGCTCCTCCTCGAGCGGTGTCTCGAGCAGCGAGCGCAGCGACTCGCGCAGCGCCTTCGCGCGCGCCACGTCGGCGCTCGCTCGCGCCAGCCCGTGCTCGCGCAGCCACGGTCCGTCGAGCCAGTCCAGGCCATGCGCGAGATCGACGGTGTTGACGAAGACCTGCACGAGGCGAAGCGGCGCAGGCGCGGCCTTCGGGACGTCGTAGCGTGCCACCGAGACACCAGTGTACGACCTACGCCGGTGTCGATGCTCAGTGCAGGAAGGCCTCGCGGATCTTTCCGAGCGCCGTCTGCAGCTCCTTCATCCGGCCAAGGTCTGCGGAGGCCAACTCGCGCAGCAGCCAGCGCTCCCGCAACCGTAGGAGCAACTCCCGCCCCGTGCGGACGTCGAGGGCGCCCGAGGCACCTCGCGCGTCCAGCTCGGCGCGCAGCCCGACGAGGTCGTCCCCGGCCGGCTCGCCGTCGAGCAGGTGGGCCCGGAGGCGGCGGTGGGACTCCTCGTCGAAGTGCTCGGGAGCGAGCTCTGCGAGCAGCGGGCGGAGCTCGGGGTACGCCATGCAGGCGGCCAGGGCGTCCCGTTCCCGGCGCAGGCCCGCGTCCAGGGCCTTGGCCGAGACGGTGCCCGTCACGGACCCCGGCCCGCGCGGCACGAGCCCGGCCTGCATCTCCCGCGGCAGGTCGAGCCGGTCGGCGGCGAGCCTTGCTGCGTCCTGGCGCTCCGGAGACTCCTCGAACCGGCCCAGCAGCTCCCGAACCCGTACGAAGCCCTCCTGCCGGTCGGCGGCGCGGTCGAGCTCGAGCCGCACGCGGTAGACGAGGTAGCTCACCGCGCCGCCGAGGACGTCCTCGAAGCGCTCGGCCATGTCGGCGGGATCCTGCCCGGGCGGCAGCGGCACGATGCGCACGTCGAGACCCTGGGCGGCGGCGAGATCCATGCCTCGCAGGGTCGCCGCTTCCCCGGCCTGGTCGCCGTCGAAGCAGAGGAAGATGCGCCTCGTCGTCCTGGCGAGCTCCTTGAGTTGCCGCTCCGTGAGCGCGGTGCCCATCGACGCAACGACCGGCTCGACGCCAGCCTGCCGCAGGGCGAGCACGTCCGTGTTGCCCTCCACGACGAGAGCCCGCTCCTGCTTCGCGATCGCCCCGCGCGCTCGATCGAGCCCGTAGAGGAGGTCTCCCTTCCGAAACAGGTCGCTCTCCGGCGAGTTGACGTACTTCGCGCGCAGGGGGTCGTCCTCTCGCAGCCTGCGCGCCTGGAAGCCGAGTACGCGGCCGCGGGCATCGGCGAGCGGGAAGAGAAGCCGGCCAGAGAAGTAATCGCTCCCGCGCCGGCCGGCGAGCCCGGCGGAGGCGAGCTCCTCACGGCTGAAGCCCTGCTCGAGCGCCTTCGTGACGAGCGTCGAGCCGCCGGGCGCGAGACCGAGGCGAAACTCCCGGCACACCTCCTCGTGCAGGCCGCGTCCCACGAGGTACTCGCGCGCGGGGCCTCCGCCCGGCGACTCCCAGAGATGGCGTTCGTAGAACACCGTCGCCTGCTCGAGCAGCGAGACGAGTCGCTCGCGCCGGCGCCGTCGCTCGTCCTCCCGGCCCGAGGACTCCTCGTACTCGACCTGGACGTGGAAGCGGTCCGCGAGCCACTCGATCGCGCCGGTGAAGTCGAGCTGCTCCGTCTCGCGCACGAACGTGATCAGGTCTCCCTTGGCGGCGCAGCCGAAGCAGTAGTAGAGCCCCTTGTCCGGGCTGAGCGAGAAACTCGGCGTCCGCTCTTCGTGGAAGGGGCAGCGGCCGGTGTAGCGGCCGCCGACCTTGCGGAGCTGGGTGCGCGCACCCACGACGTCGACGATGTTCGCCGCTGCCTTGATCTCCTCGACGGAGGAGTCCTTGATCCGGCTCACGCGAGCTCCTCCGCGTAGGTGAGCGCGAACCGATCGGTCATGCCCGCGACGAACGCCGTGATCTCGTCCGGTCCCGACCCCGCGTCGGCGAGGTGGTCGAAGATTCGCCGCACCGTCTCCCGGGCCCGCTCGTGCTCGCGCTTGGCGTGCGGCCCGAGGTAGACCCGCTCGAACATGAACGCCCGCAGGGAGAGCATCGCCGCGCCGACCTCCGCGGACTGGACGATGTCCCCGGCCAACGCCGAGGTCTCGACCAGATCGTGCACGAGCCCGTCGATGCGCTCGCCGCCCGTCGACCCGAGGAGGTCGAGCTCGGCGCGAGGCAGGTCGTCCTCGGAAAGGATGCCGTAGCGAATCGCGTCGTCGATGTCGTGGTTGATGTAGGCGACCCGGTCGACCAGGCGGACGATTCGGGCCTCCAGGGTCTCGGGCTCGGCCGGGCCCGTATGCGTAAGGATCCCGTGCCTGACCTCGGCCGTGAGGTTCAAATCCTCCGCGACGCGAAGCGACTGCTCGTTGTGCCGGAAGCGGCGGCCGAAGCGCTGGCTCAGCGCCGCGTCGAGCGCCGCCTCCCCGGCATGCCCGAAGGGGGGGTGGCCGAGGTCGTGGCCGAGCCCGATCGCCTCGGTGAGGTCCTCGTTCAGGCGGAGCGCCCGGGCCACGACGCGCGAGATCGCGGTCGTCTCGAGCGTGTGCGTCATCCGCGTGCGGTAGTGATCGCCGGCCGGGTCGATGAAGACCTGCGTCTTCTGCTTCAGCCTCCGGAAAGCCTTCGAGTGGACGATGCGGTCACGGTCCCGCTGAAAGGCCGTCCGAACCCTGCACTCCTCGATTGGCCGCAGCCGCCCTCTCGTGTCGTGCGAGCGAACCGCCAGAGGCGAGAGCCAGCTTTCCTCGACCCTGCGCACCCGCTCTGCGAACGCGTCAGCCGCTTGTCCGGCCAGCTCGGGCATACGCTGAGAGTACTCGCGTGGTCGGGGCGTCGGAAGCCGCGCAGCCACCGTGCCAACGCGCAGCTCAGACGATGATCGGCACCGTGCCGCCGTCGGCGCTCCAGGCTGCCCCGGTGACGTAGGCAGCTCGCTCGGAGCAGAGGAAGGCGACGACCGACGCGATCTCCTCCGGCTCCGCGAGCCGGCCGAGCGGCCGTCCGGAGCCGACGGCCGCGAGGACCTGCTCTCGCGTCCTTCCTGAACGTGCAGCCTGCTGATCTGCGAGCCCGTCCGGCGCCAGCCAGGCGCCGGTCGCGGTCGGGCCGGGTGCGACGGCGTTGCAGCGGATGCCGTCCCCGGCATACAGGTCGGCCACGAGCCGCGAGAGCGAGAGCACCGCAGCCTTCGTGACCGAGTAGTTGGGCATGCCGGTCGAAGGGCGCTTCCCCGCCGTCGAGGAGACGTTGACGATCACCCCTCGACCCAGCTCGCGCATGCCCGGGAGAACGGCCCGGATCGCGCGGACATAGCTCATCACGTTCAGCTGCCACATCTCCTCCCAGGACCGGTCGGAGAGCTCTTCGAAGGACGCCTGGTAGGCGATCCCGACGTTGTTGACCAGCACCTCGACCGGGCCGAGCTCCCGTGCGGCCTCCGCCACGAGCGCCTCGGGCGCACCGGGCTCGGCGAGGTCGCAGACGACACCGAACGCGCTCTCGGTTGCGGCGCGCGCGCGCTCGACTCGCTCGCCGTCGCGTCCCGAGACGACGACTCTGGCCCCCTCCGCGGCGAGGAGCCGTGCGGTCTCCAAACCAATCCCCCCCGTCGAGCCGGTGACCACGCAGACGCGTCCTTCGAGACCGAGATCCACGGCCGGCTAGCGTACAGACGGTGCGGACGATCCTCCTGCTGGCCCGCCACGGGGAGAGCGACTGGAACCGCGAGGTGCGCTGGCAGGGACACGCCGATCGCCCCCTGACCGAGCGCGGGCGCGAGCAGGCCCTAGCGCTCGCCGAGCGGCTCGACCGGGTCCCGCTCGACTCCGTCTACTCGAGCGACCTGCGC
>JACDAS010000218.1 GCA_013695295.1 Actinomycetota bacterium
CCGCAGGGCCGCGCCGTCGGCGGGGACTGACCCGGGCCGAGCGGGCGGGAGGGGCGCTCGCTCGCGGCGGGTGCTCGCAGCGCCGGACTCGTTTGGGCGGAACTCTGGGGGCGTGGCCTGCGCCGACATGTCCTTTCCGCCCGCCACTGGTGCCCCTAGCCTCCTCCCCGCTGCGAGCCTACGCCGGCGCGGCGCACCGATGTGTAACCGGGCGTGACCGGGCCGTGCCGGGGCGTGACGGGTCCGTGCCGGCAGCGGCGGGGAATCCCGCGAGTGGTGCCTACACTTCGCTCGTGCGCTCGACCGCGGAGATCCGGCAGGGGTACCGCTCGTTCTTCGAGTCGAAGGGCCACGTCTTCCGACCCTCGGCGTCGCTGATCCCGCGCGCCGACGACCGCTCAACGCTCCTGAACTCCGCCGGGATGCAGCCGCTGATGCCGTTCTTCCTCGGACGCGAGCAGCCGCCCGCGCCGCTGCTGACGACGGTGCAGAAGGTTTTCCGGACGCCGGACATCGACGAGGTCGGACTCGACACCTTCCACCTGACCTTCTTCGAGATGCTGGGGAACTTCTCGTTCGGCCAGTACTTCAAGAAGGGCGCGGTGGAGCTCGCCTGGGAGTTCATGTTCGAGCACATGGGGCTCGAGCTCGACCGCGTGTGGGTGACGGTCTTCGCCGGCGACCCGGAGCTCGGACTCGGCGAGGACGAGGTCGCAATCGAGCTGTGGGAACGGGCCGGCATGCCGCCGGAGCGGATCGTCCGTTTACCCCGAGCCGACAACTTCTGGTCCGTCGGAGGGCCGGGCCCGTGCGGCCCTGACTCCGAGATCTTCTTCGATTGGGGCGAGGACCGCGGCTGCCGCCGGCCCGAATGTGCTCCCGGGTGCGGGTGCGAGCGCTTTCTCGAGTTCTGGAACCTCGTCTTCATGGAGTTCGAGCTCCACCCGGACGGAACCCTGACCCCGCTGCCCGAGCAGAACATCGACACCGGGATGGGCCTCGAGCGGATGGCGCGGATCCTCCAGGGCGCCGACTCGGTCTACGACACGGACGGCTACCGGGCGATCATGGAGTGGATCGCGGCCGAATCCGGCGTCGGCCCCGACGACAGCGCGGTCGCCACGAAGGCCCACCGGATCCTGGCCGACCACGGGCGCGGGATGACCTTCCTGGCCTCCGACGGGGTGACGCCGTCCAACGAGGGTCGCGGATACGTCATGCGACGGATCGTCCGTCGCGCCGTCCTCCAGGCCGGGCGGATCGGCCTCGAGGCTCCCTTTCTCGCGTCGCTCGCGGGCGTCGTCATCGGACAGATGCGCGAGGCCTACCCGGAGCTCGGCGAGCACCGCAACGAGATCCGGCGCGTCCTCGCCGAAGAGGAGCGGCGGTTTTCGGAGACGCTCGCGCGCGGTCTACGGCTCTTCGAGGAGGTCGCCGGCGGCGAGGGCATCGCCGGCGGAGACGCGTTCCGCCTGCACGACACCTTCGGGTTCCCGCTCGAGCTGACCCAGGAGCTCGCGCGCGAGCGAGGGCTCGCAGTCGACGAGGACGGCTTCACACGGCTGATGGCCGAGCAGCGAGAGCGGTCTCGGGCGGCCGTCGGGCGCGAGCCCCGGCCAGCGGAGCTCCCCGCCGGCCCGCCGACGACCTTCGTCGGCTACGAGCGGACAGAGGCCCTGACGTCGCTCCTCTGGGTGGCCCGGGGTGCCGACGGCACGTTCCAGGCGACCCTCGAGGACTCGCCCTTCTACCCGGAGGGTGGTGGTCAGGTCTCCGACGCCGGCTTCCTCGAGCACGAGGGGACCGGTGCTCGCGCGGAGCTGGTGGCCGTGGAGCGGCTCGGCGAGCACGACGTTCTGACCTTCCGCGGCGAGGGCTTCGCCGAGGGCGACCGCGTCCGCGCGGTCGTGCCGTGGGGCGTCCGCTTCCCGACGATGGCCAACCACACCGCGACGCATCTGCTGCACCGCGCCCTGCGGGAGGTTCTGGGAGATCACGTCCGCCAGGCCGGATCGGCCGTCCGCCCCGACAAGCTCCGATTCGACTTCGGTCACCCCTCGGCGCTGACCGCAGACGAGCGGGAGCATGTCGAGCGGCTCGTCAACGAGAAGGTGTTCGAGAACCTGCCAGTGCGGACGTTCGTGACGCCGATCGAGGAGGCCCGCCGGCTCGGGGCGACCATGCTCTTCGGCGAGAAGTACGGAGACGAGGTGCGGGTGGTCGAGGTGGACGGGTTCTCGCGGGAGCTCTGCGGCGGCACGCACGTGCGCTCGACCGCCGAGATCGGCGCCTTCGCGATCCTCTCGGAGTCCTCGGTCGGCTCGGGGATGCGCCGGGTCGAGGCCGTCACCTCCGGCGAGGCGTACGCGCTGCTCAGGAGCCGCGCCGGCGAGGCCGACGAGCTCCGCGCCGAGCTCGAGGCACTGCGGAGGCAGGAGCGGCGGAAGCCGTCTCCCGAAGCGGCGGGACCGGCGATCGTCGCCGAGCGGCGTAACCGCGCCGGCGACGTCGAGGTGATCGTGCTCGAGGTCGGTTCAGCCTCGCCCGAGGACCTGCTCGCGCTCTCCGACCGCCTGAAGCGCCAGCACGCCCCGGCCGCCGTCGTGCTCGGGTCGCGCGAGGACGGATCGGCGCAGCTCGTCCTGAACTTCGACCGCTCGCTCGAGGCACGCGGCCTCGACGCCGGGCGCGTGATCAAGGAGGCCGCGGCGCTCATCGG
>JACDAS010000238.1 GCA_013695295.1 Actinomycetota bacterium
CGGCGGGTCACGAACACGGCAACCTCCACACCGGTACGCACCGTGGCAGTCTAGGACTGGCTCGGCGTCGGGCGACCCTTCGCTTCGCCCGGGTTCAGGACCCCGGGCGGAAGCGTCTCAGTCGCAGCGAGTTGGAGACGACGAAGAGGCTGGAGCACGCCATCGCGGCGCCGGCCACGACGGGGTTCAGCAATCCGGCGGCCGCGAGCGGCACGGCGGCGACGTTGTAGGCAAAGGCCCAGAAGAGATTTGCCTTGATCGTCGCGAGCGTCCGGCGCGAGAGGCGGATCGCGTCCGCGGCCGCGTGCAGGTCGCCCGAGACAAGGGTCAGGTCGCTCGCCTCGATCGCGACGTCGGTGCCGGTGCCGATCGCCAGGCCGAGGTCGGCCTGGGCGAGCGCCGGGGCGTCGTTGACGCCGTCGCCGACCATCGCGACGACCCTCCCGTCGGCCTGCAGCCTCCGCACGACCGCGGCCTTGTCCGCCGGCAGGACTTCCGACACGACCTCGTCGATCCCCACCTCACCCGCGACCGCGCGCGCCGTCTGCTCGTTGTCGCCCGTGAGCAGAACGGGTTTCAGCCCGAGCGCAGCGAGACGCCTGACGGCGGCTGCGCTCGTCGGTCTCAGCTCGTCCGCGACGACCAGCACAGCGCGGGCCTGGCCGTCCCACCCCGCGGCCACCGCGGTCTTGCCCGCGCCCTCGGCGTCGCGGAAACCGCGCTCGAGCTCCGGGGGGAGCTCCAGCCCACGCGCGGCGAGGTACGCCGGGCGGCCCGCGACGACCTCGTGCCCTTCGACGGTCCCTTCGACGCCGAGACCGGTGCGGCTCCGGAATCGCTCCACCGCCGGGAGGGTGCCGTGCTCGGCTGCGGCGGCCGCGATCGCGCGGGCGATCGGATGCTCGGAGGCGTGCTCGAGGGCGCCCACGAGCCTCTGCGCCGCTTGCGGGTCGACGCCCGCGGCCGGGAGGAAGTCGACGAGGGCGAGCTTGCCCGTCGTGACCGTGCCCGTCTTGTCGAGCACGACCGTGTCGACCCGGCGCGTCGACTCGAGGATCTCGGGGCCCCTGATCAGGATCCCGAGCTGGGCCCCCCGGCCGGTGCCGACGAGGAGCGCGGTCGGCGTCGCAAGCCCGAGCGCGCACGGGCAGGCGACGATCAGGACGGCGACGCCGGCCGAGAACGCGAACGCCGCCCCGGCCCCGACGGCGAGCCAGACGGCGAGGGTGCCCGCGGCGAGCGCGACGACCACGGGCACGAACACGCGGGAAACGCGGTCGGCGAGGCGCTCCACCGGGGCCTTCCCGGACTGCGCCGCGGTCACGAGGCGGCCGATCTGCGCGAGCGCCGTCTCCGCGCCGACCCTCGTCGCGCGGACGAGGATCCGCCCGCCCACGTTGATCGTTGCACCTGCGACCTCGGCGCCGGGCTCGACCTCGACGGGGACGCTCTCCCCGGTCAGCAGCGACCGGTCGACAGCCGAAATCCCCTCCTCCACCACGCCGTCCGTGGCGATCTTCTCGCCGGGCCGCACGACGAACCGGTCGCCGGGCCGCAGATCGCCGATCGGCACCAGGCGCTCGAGACCGTCGGGGTCGAGTAGCGCCGCCTCCTTCGCGCCTAGCTCCAGCAGCGCTTCGAGCGCAGCTCCGGCCCGGCGCTTGGCGCGGACCTCGAAGTAGCGCCCCGCGAGCACGAAGGTCGTCACGACGGCGGCGACCTCGAGGTAGAGGTGATCCACGCCCTCCGAGCGCTCGAGCACGAGCTCGAGGCCGGCGCGCAGTCCCGGGTCGCCGGCCCCGAGGAAGAAGAGGGCGACGAGGGACCAGCCCCAGGCCGCGAGCGTGCCCACGGAGATGAGCGTGTCCATCGTCGCCGTGCCGTGCTTCAGGTTGGCCCAGGCAGCGCGATGGATCGGCCAGCCGGCCCAGAGGACGACGGGGGTCGCGAGCTGGAGCGCGAGCCACTGCCAGTGCTCGAACTGGAGCGGCTCGACCATCGAGAGCGCCAGCACGGGCAGCGACAGGAGCGCCGCCCCGATCAGGCGCCGCCGAAGCGGCGCCGTCGGATCGTCCGAGGCCACCGACGAAGTGGCAGTGCGGCCGGGCAAGAGCGCCTCGTAGCCTGCCTGTTCGACGGCCTCGACCAGCCGCTGCGGCGCGACCAGCGCCGGGTCGTACTGGATCGCCGCGCGCTCGGTCGCGTAGTTGACGGAAGCGGCGACGCCGTCGAGCGCGTTCAAGGTCGTCTCGACGCGCCTGGCGCACGAGGCGCAGGTCATGCCTCCGATCGGAAGCTCGAGCCGCTCCGCTGTCGTAGCCACTACGCGGCCGGGACTCGGCCCGGCGCAGCGCAGTCGGAGAGGCAGTGGAGGGTCGCCGAGGCCGCGGCCGCCGCAAGCGAGGGGGCCTTCGAGGCGTGTCTGTAGATACCCACTATGGGTATAGTACCTGCCGGGACGACAAGCTCGCCGAGCTACATGGCGGCCGTGGGCGCATCGTCAAAGGCGAGCTAGCCTGGCAGGCGGCAGGTGCTTGTCCGACCACACCGAAGACCTATCCTGACGCCGAGGCAGATGGAACTGCGGGCAACTCCGACCGGGCGAACCTCGCGGCCGCCGGCCCGGGCGGTCTGGCTCGCCATGCTCGCGGCCGTCCTGGCCCTCCCTGGCGTCGCACCCGCCTCGAACCTCATCGACAGGGCAACTGTTCGCCCGACGCAGGCGACGCTGAAGCTCAGGGTGAACAAGGAGAACGTCGCGCTGCTGACCTACAAGGGCCTCGCCGGCCGGCGCCGCGTGGCCGGCTGGGACGCCGTCAACGCGATCCCACCCACGCGGGCACGCGACCAGGAGCGCTTCAAGCTCCGGTACCTCGATGTGCAGGGCAGACCCGCCCGGAGGTTCGCGGGCGGCACCTTCGTCAACGCCTGCCGTCCCTACACGGGCCCGAAGCTCTCCTGGCTCGTGACCGGCTGCACCGCCCACGACGGCTCCTGGTGGGCCGTCCAGGCGTGGCAGCGAGCCCTGCCGAACTACGGGCTCAGGCCGACCGGGGACCTGGCCGTCTGGGAGATCCGGCTCTCGCACTGGTCGGGCGAGCTGCCGGTGCTGACGATGAAGCAGGACTGGTCGTACGGCGGCCGGTGGGAGCACCTCTACGGCTCGGTGACGTACAGGGGCCGGCCGATGTACGGGTTCCGGACAACCTCCCGCGGGGCTCCACTCGACAGGTTCGGCGTCCTCGTCTACATCGACACGTTCAACTCGGCCTACGGGAGGGGCTGGCGCCGCGAGAACAGTTTCGTGACCCACAATCCGCGCGGGATCTTCTGCTACGGCCTCTACCCGCACCGCTCCCGGCCGAAGGGAAAGGGCGCGAAGTACCGCGCGACCATGGTCGGCCCCGGCGCCCTGCCGGACATCGTCTGGACGGGAAACTCGGTCGGCCGCTACAACACGAAGCGAGACCGGGCGGCGAACAAGGAGCAGGCCGCGAGGTTCTCCGACAAGCTCTGCCGGCCGAACTAGCCTCAACCATCTAG
>JACDAS010000284.1 GCA_013695295.1 Actinomycetota bacterium
CTGATGTCGAAGGTGATGACGGACGGCGAGGGGAAGATCAAGTTCCCGATCAACGAGCCGGCCGAGGGCAAGCGGAAGAGTCAGATCGAGGAGTACCTCGAGTACTACGGCGGCGCGGGCGTCCAGCACGTCGCCCTTTCGAGCGACGACATCGTCCGGACCGTCGAGGGGCTCCAGGAGCGGGGGATCGGCTTCCTCTCCACGCCGGTCGCCTACTACGACGACGTCGCAGACCGCGTCGGCGAGATCGCCGAGGAGTGGGAGGACCTCCGGCGCCTGCGGATTCTCGCCGACCGCGATGAGGAGGGCTACCTGCTGCAGATCTTCACGAAGACCGCCCAGGATCGCCCGACGCTCTTCTTCGAGGTGATCGAGCGCCACGGCGCGCGCGGCTTTGGCGAGGGCAACTTCAAGGCGCTCTTCGAGGCGATCGAGCGCGAGCAGGCACTCCGAGGGAATCTCTAGCGCCAGGCGTTTGCCGGCGCCGCGGCACGCTCCCAACGAAGCGGACACCTCGGAGACGTGTCAGGGACACCTCGGAGGAGTGTCAGGGACGCCTCGGAGACGTGTCAGAGGAGTTTGGGTCTGGGCCCTCCGCCCGCGCATGACCGTGCTGCCCCGGCGCTCTGGCGGGTCTAGCCTTGCGCGATGAGTCCGCAGCGACGCACCGTGCTGGTCTCCGTGCTCGCGGCCGCCGCCCTGGTCGCACTCAAGCTCGGCACGGGTATCGCCACCGGCAGCCTGGGGTTGATCTCGGAGGCGGCCCATTCGGGGACCGATCTCGTCGCAGCGCTCCTGACCTTCTTCGCGATCGGGGTCGCGGGCCGTCCGGCCGACCGGGGGCATCCGTACGGTCACGGCAAGGCGGAGCACCTCGCGGCCCTGGCCGAGGGTGGCATCCTCGTGGTCCTCTGTCTCGCGATCGCGTGGCGCGCTCTCGACCACTTGCTCGGCGCATCGAAGTCGACCGTGAACCCGGCCTGGTACGCGATCGCGGTGCTCGGGCTCGTGATCGTCGTCGACCTCTTCCGGATGATCGTCTCGGCGCGTGCGGCGGGCCGTTACGGGAGCGCCGCGCTCCAGGCGAACGCGCTCCACTTCGGCAGCGACCTGCTGGGCTCGACCGCTGTCCTCGGCGGCCTTCTGCTCGCGCGTGCCGGTTATCCGGACGCGGACTCCGCCGCCGCGCTTCTCGTCGCCGCGCTCGTGCTGGTCGCGGCGGGCCGGCTGATGCGCCGGAACGTTGACGTGCTCATGGATCGGGCTCCGGCCGGGGCCTCCGAGGCGGCGCGCCGGGCGATCGCCCAGCTCGAGCCTGCGGTGCAGCTGAGCCGGCTCCGGATCCGCCAGTCGGCCGGGCGTCACTTCGCCGACGTGGTGATCGCGGTCCCGCCCGGCGCCGCGGTCGGTCAGGGTCACGCGGCCGCGGACGCGGTCGAGGCGGCGGTTCAGAAGGCGCTGCCGGAGGCGGACGTGGTCGTCCACGTCGAGCCTGGCGCGACGGAGGCCACCTTGCGCGAGCGTGCGCTCGGAGCGGCGCAGCACGTCCCGCGCGTTCGCGAGATCCACAACCTGAGCCTCGTCAGCGTCGAGGGCCGCACGGAGCTCTCGCTGCATCTGAAGCTCCCCGGTGGGCTGACGCTCGACGAGGCTCACGCGGTCTCCATGGAGGTCGAGCGGGCGATTCACCTCGCCGTACCAGAGATCGACTCGGTGCAGACGCACCTGGAGCCGATCCGCGAGCCTGCCGAGGCGAGGGCGCCTGCCCCTACCGACATCGAGCGGGAGACCGAGACGGTGCTGCGGATCGTCCGAGAGGCCACGGGGGCGGGCCCGCGGAGGCTTCGCTTCCTGGAGACCGACGACGGCCTCGTCGCATACCTGACTCTCGGCCTCGACCCCCGCACCGCGCTCGAGGAGGCGCACACTCGCGCGAGCGAGATCGAGCGGCGGATCCGCAGAGAGCGCCCCTCGATCGCGGACGTCGTCGTCCATACGGAACCATGAGCCGGTGAAGCTCTGCATGTTCACCCCGGAGGGCCGGGGTCTCCCGCGGGGCTGGCCAGGACGGATCGAGGGCGATCGGGTGATCCAGCTCGCCGCGCAAACGCTTCAGTCCTTCTTCACGGGCGGTGGCGAGTCACGCGAGCACGCAGAATTCGCGCTCTCCGAGGTCAGGCTGCTGGCACCCGTCTCGCACCCGCCATCCGTCCGGGACTTCTACGCCTTCGAGCAGCACGTCGCGACCGCGCGGGCGAGCCGCGGTCTCGAGGTGCCCGAGGAGTGGTACGCGCAACCGGTCTTCTACTTCTCGAATCCAGCGGCCATCTTCGGCCCGGAGGATGAGATCCCGTATCCGGCGGGCTCCGAGGAGCTCGACTACGAGCTCGAGGTCGCGGCCGTGATCGGTGCCGAGGGTCGGATCGGAGGCTTCACGATCATGAACGACTGGTCGGCGCGGGATCTCCAGCGCGCCGAGATGCGGGTCGGGCTCGGTCCGGCTAAGGGTAAGGACTTCGCGACGAGCCTCGGCCCCGTCCTCGTGACGACGGACGAGTTCGACGGGACGAGTGGTGAGATGATCGCGCGGGTCAACGGCGAGGAACGCTCGCGCGGCAACCTCCGCGACCTGCACCATCCGTGGCCCAGGATCGTCGAGCACGCGGCGAGGAATACGGTGCTCCGGCCCGGTGACGTCCTGGGCTCGGGCACGGTGGGGACCGGCTGCATCTTCGAGCATGGGGATGGGCGCTGGCTGGAGCCCGGCGACGTCGTCGAGCTGGAGGTGGAGGGGATCGGGCTCTTGCGCAACCTGGTGGGGCCGAGGCCAGCCCCCGAGAGCCGTTAACGCGCAAGTCTCGCCCGGGTCAGGCCTGCCGTCGGGTGCCCGCCCGAGACTGAGCTACGAGTGCCCGCTCGTGGCTCAGGCGGAAGAGCTCGATCGCCTCGGCCGCGTCCAAGGGGGAGTCGACCTGCTTCCGCACCCACCCGCTGTCGCGGGCAAACGGGTGCTCGGCGGCGCGACCCGTCTCGACCAGCGCGTCGCGGATCCGGCGCGTGAAGGGCAGGTCCGCCGCACCCGCGGGGTGGACGTGGCCGAGCTCGCGCCGGCCGAGCAGGAGCTGGACGCCGCCGCGATCGTGGGGGACGGCCGTCACCCCCTCCCAGCTCGAGACCTCGTCGACGATTCGCCGGGTGAGCGACATCTACCTCCGAGAACGCTCGATATTCTGCGGCTATGCCCTTCTACCAGCGCCTGGGCGACGTCCCCCGCAAGCGGCACATCCAGTTCCGCGACAACGGGACGCTGCTCACCGAGGAGGTCTTCGGGCTCGAAGGGTTCTCGGGCAACGAGTCGATCCTCTACCACCTGACATCTCCCTGCAGGATCTCCGAGCTCGGCGACTTCGAGCCGATCGAGCGCGACGAGTGGGTGCCCGACGCCCACGCGCACCGGCACTTCCGGACGATGGAGCAGATCGAGCCCGAGGGCGACGAGGTCTCCGGCCGGCGCCTGCTGATGTGGAACGCCGACGTCGAGATCTCGCTCTGCCGCCCGGCCGCGGCGATGGAGGCCTTCTACCGCAACGGCGAGGGCGACGAGGTCGTCTTCGTCCACGAGGGCAGCGGCACGCTCGAGACGATCTTCGGCGACCTGCCCTACCGCCAGGGCGACTACGTCGTCATCCCGCGCGGCACGACCTACCGCTTCGCGGCGCAGGGTCCGCAGCGCCACCTCGTCTTCGCCTCGCCGGGCCTGATCGAGATCCCGCGCCGCTACCGGAACGAGTACGGTCAGCTGCTCGAGCACGCGCCGTACTACCACCGCGACATCCACCCACCGGCGGAGCTCCAGACGCACCGAGATCGCGGGGACTACGCGGTCAAGGTTCGCGTCCGGGACGGCTACCAGACCTACGGGCTCGACTATCACCCCTTCGACCTCGTCGGCTGGGACGGCTACGTCTACCCCTGGACGTTCTCGATCCACGACTTCGAGCCGATCACGGGGCGCATCCACATGCCCCCGCCGGCGCACCAGACCTTCCAGGGCCACAACTTCGTCATCTGCTCCTTCTGCCCGCGCAAGCTCGACTTCGACCCCGAGGCGATTCCGATCCCGTACCACCACTCAAATCTGAACTCGGAGGAGATGATCTACTACGTCTCCGGCAACTTCGGCTCCAGACGCGGGATCGAGGTCGGCTCCGTCACGCTGCACCCCTCGGGCATCCCGCACGGGCCGCACCCGGGGCTCGCGGAGAAGTCGATCGGGATGACGGAGACGCACGAGCTCGCGGTCATGTGCGACACGTTCCACCCGCTGCGGCTGACGAAGCTCGCGAAGGAGCTCGACGACGGGAAGTACGCCTACTCGTGGTACGACGCTCCTTCGACGAACGGGCAGACGCCCGACCAGGACCCCGCGGGCGTCACCTCACACCTGTAGCCGGGGCGAGCGGGGCCCACCGCTTGCGCGGCGGGCCCCCGGTCGCTCGATCAGCAGAAGACCGCCAGGAAGAACGCGCGGTCGCCAAGCGTTCCGGCGCTGTCCTGAGTGAGTACGCGTACCCCCGCGGGGATCGCGTTCCGCTGGCCCGCCGTGATCTGCCCAAGGGAGAGGCCGGTCGTCGGTCCACCGAGGGTGGCCTGGTAGACGCAGTTCGTCACGTCCTGGCTGAAGATCACCTGGTAGTCGCCCGCTGCGCCGATCTTCAGGCTCGAGACGGCACCCTTGTTCCGCACGAGCGTGCCCGTGGCGTCCACCGACGCCCAGAGCGCCGTCGCCGCTGCGCCCGCGGGGCCGGCT
>JACDAS010000297.1 GCA_013695295.1 Actinomycetota bacterium
CCGGAGGCGTGATGTTGGTTGCGGGAAACTGGAAGATGTACAAGGGGACGTCCGAGACGGTCGAGTTCTGCACGGCGCTGGCCGAGCGGCTCGAGGCGATCGACGGCGTCGACGTCGCGGTTTGCCCGCCGTACACGGCGCTCGCGGCGGCGGTTCGCACACTGGCCGGGACAGAGATCGCGGTCGCCGCTCAGAACGTCCACTGGGCCGAGGAGGGTGCCTACACCGGCGAAATCTCCGCGCCCATGCTGCGCGAGCTCGGTGTCTACGGCGCGATCGTCGGCCACTCGGAGCGCCGCCAGTACTTCGGGGAGACGGACGAGACCGTCGCGCGGCGCGCCGAGGCGGGCCTCGACGCCGGCCTGCACATGATCGCCTGCGTCGGCGAGACGGGGCCCGAGCGAAAAGGGGGTCAGACCGAGGCGGTGCTGAGAAGACAGGTCTCCGTGCTGAGGCCCGACGACAACCTCGTGATCGCCTACGAGCCTGTGTGGGCGATCGGGACCGGGTTGAGCGCGACGCCCGAGCTCGCCCAGGAGGCGCACGCGCTGATCAAGAGCCTGCTCGAGGTGCCGGTGCTCTACGGGGGCTCGGTGAAGCCCGAGAACGCGGCCGAGCTGCTCGCGCAGCCGGCGGTCGACGGGGCGCTCGTCGGCGGCGCGTCGCTCGACGTCGAGTCGTTCGTGGCGATTTGCGAAGCAGCGGCGCGCACCCCCCGGTAGTCCTCGTCGTCCTCGACGGCTGGGGCCTCGCACCGCCCGGCCCCGGGAACGCGGTCGAGCTCGCCCGGACGCCCGTGTTCGACCGGCTCTGGAGCACCTGTCCGCGGACGCAGCTCGACGCCTCCGGGGAGGCGGTCGGCCTGCCTCCCGGGCAGATGGGCAACTCGGAGGTCGGCCATCTGACGATCGGCTCCGGCCGGGTGCTCTACCAGGATCTGATGCGCGTCAACACGGCGATCGAGTCCGGGAGCTTCTATGAAAACCCGGCCCTGCTCGGCGCCTTCGATCGCGTCCGAGCGCGCGGGTCGCGCCTTCACCTGCTCGGGCTCGTCTCCCGCGGGGGGGTCCACTCGCACATCGATCATCTCAAGGCGCTGCTCGAGCTCGCCCGCCGGCAGGGACTCGGGGAGCGCACGTTCGTCCACGCCTTCACGGATGGACGGGACGTGTCTCCCGGCGCGGCCGAGCGCGATCTCGCCGAGCTTCCTGCCGCACGGCTCGCGACCGTGGCGGGCCGGTACTACGCCATGGATCGAGACGGGCGGTGGGACCGGACCGACCGGGCGCTGGCGGCGCTTCTCCACGGCGGCGACGAGCACGCCGCGGATGCCGTCACGGCAATGCGGGCAAGCACGGCGCGGGGCATCACCGACGAGTTCGTCGAGCCCACGGTGATCGACGGACGACCGCGCATCGCGCCCGGGGACGCCGCGATCTTCTTCAACTTCCGTTCGGACCGGGGGCGGCAGCTGTCCGAGCGCCTGCTCGCTGCCGGGATCGACCTGACCACGATGACCCGCTACAGCGAGGATCTCGACTGCCCGGTTGCGTTCGGCGAACAGCAGGTCGTGGGCACCTTGGCCCAGGCGCTCTCCGACCGGGGCCTGCGGCAGCTGCACGCGGCCGAGACCGAGAAGTACGCCCACGTGACGTACTTCCTGAACGGCGGCCGGGAGGAGGAGTGGCCGGGCGAGACGAGGATCCTCGTGCCCTCGCCGCGCGACGTGCCGAGCTACGACCTGAAGCCCGAGATGTCGGCGCCGGAGCTCGCCCGGCGCTTCGCGGCCGAGGTGGGGGAGGGCTACGCGTTCGGGATCGTCAACTTCGCGAATCCGGACATGGTCGGCCACACGGGCGTGATCGCGGCCGCGATCCGGGCGGTCGAGGCCGCCGACGCGGGGCTCGGCACGGTCGTGCGAGCCGTCGACGCCGCGGGAGGAGTCTGCCTCGTGACCGCCGACCACGGCAATGCCGAGGAGATGCTGGAGGACGACGGCACCCCGAACACCGCCCATTCGACGAACCCGGTCCCGCTCGTGGCGACCGGCACGAATGGGGCCGCGCTGGCTAGTGGCACTCTCAGCGACCTGGCTCCGACTGTTCTCGCCCTGCTGGGCGTGGCGAGGCCACCTCAGATGACCGGAAGCCCGCTTCTGTAAAGGACTCTCGGCCCTCGGGTAAGTCCGGGGTAAGGTCGTCGTGAATACGCTGCATACAAGCATGCACGGCGCTATACTGCTGAACCTTGTCACTGCCCCAACCCGATCTCGGGGTTCTCCGGAAGGCGCAGAAGGGCGATGAGCGCGCGTTCTCGCTGATCCTCCGGGCCTACGAGCGGCCGGTCTTCAACTACGTCCTGAGGCTCGTCGGCGATCGCTCGCTCGCCGAGGATCTGACGCAGGAGGTCTTCCTCCGGGTCTTCCAGGGACTGCCGAACTTCTCGCTGCGGTGCCGGTTCACGACGTGGCTCTTCCAGGTGACGAAGAACCGCGTGCTGGACGAGCTGCGGGCAAACGAGCGGCGCCCCCGCACCCTCGTCGCGCTCGACGACGTGCCGCCGCTTGAGGTCGTCGACCAGCCCTTCGAGCGGATGGAGACGATCGACGCGCTCTGGCGGGCGGTCGAGGAGCTGAACCACGACCTGAAGATGGCGCTGCTGCTCCGAGACGTCGTCGGCCTCTCGTACACCGAGATCGCCGACACGCTCGAGACCACGCTCGCCACCGTGAAGTGGCGGATCTACAAGGCTCGCGAGGACGTCCAGCTCGCGCTCGTCCGCGAGGGCGTGGTCGTCGGGCGCAAGGCGGCGGACGCCGCCGAGACCCTCTAGACGCCCTCGGCGAGGCGGTCGGCGAGCGCCGCCGGGAGCCCCCGCTGGCGCAGCTCGGCCTGCGTCCGGCCGATCGGGTACTCGACCCGGCCGAATTGCGCGCGCCCCGTAGCCAGGTCGAGCAGCAGGTAGGACGCGCGCGGGTCGCCGTCCCGGGGCTGGCCGACCGAGCCCGGATTGAGCAGCCACCGCCCGGCACCGAGATCGACCTCGGAACCCGCCGCGGCGAGCCCTCCACCGAGCTCCCCGCCCGGCTCGAGCCCGATCGCGAGCGGCACGTGGCTGTGGCCGACGAGGACGATCTCCGCCCGCGTCAGGCGGAAGGCGTCGGCGGCCGCCTCGGCGGAGATGACGTAGTCCCAGATCGGATCGCGCGGGCTTGCGTGGAAGAGCTCGGTGCCCGGTGCGGTCGCCTGAGGGGTGAGAGGCTCGAGGTACGCGCGCGCCCCGGGGCTCAGCACGCTGCGGGTCCAGAGCGCGGCCGCCGCAGCGTCCGGTGAGAACTCGTCGAGGTCGAGCGAGCCGAGGACGCCGAGGTCGTGGTTGCCGGCCAGCGAGACCGAGGCCCGCGCGGCGACGCGCTCGCAGCAGGCATTCGGCCGCGGCCCGTAGCCGACCACGTCGCCGAGCGACCAGAGCGTGTCGGCCCCTTCGCTCTCGAGTGCACGGAACACCGCCTCGAGGGCGTGCAGGTTACCGTGGATGTCCGAGATGACCGCGACGCGCATGGGGCTCTTCGGGCGGCTTGCCACCCTAACCGTGCTCGCCGCCGGGTGGTCGACCGCGGCCTACCTGCTCTGGGCGAGCAGCATCGTTCCCGACGGCCTCGAACTGCCCGACGTCGACCCACATGCGTACCTCCCCGACCGCATCCTCGCGCGAGCCAACTCCTTCGAGCGCTTCCTCCGTTGGAACTTCGCGCTCTCGACGGTGGCGCTCTTCGGCGCCCTCGCCTTCTACGCCCGCCGCGGCGAGCGCTTCATGCGCGAGTCCGCGGCGGGCCGGATCGGCACGGGGATGCTGCTCGGGATGCTCGGATTTGCGATCGTCTGGATCACGCAGCTGCCGTTCTCGATCGCGAGCTTCTGGTGGGCGCGGCGCTACGGACTTGCCGAGGGGGACTACTTCTCGTACGTCTTCGGCGACTGGCTCGTGCTCGGGTTCACCTTCCTGTCGCTCTGCCTCGCCCTTCTGATCGTGATGGGCCTGGCAGGTTGGATCGGACGCTGGTGGTGGGTGCTCGGCGGACCCGTGTTCGTCGGGATCGCGGCGCTCTTCCTCTTCGTCTTTCCCTACCTCAGCGACCTCGACCGTCCGCGCGACCGTGCGCTCGTGGCCCAGGGTCGCGCGATCGCCGCGAAGACCGGCGTCGACGATGTGCCACTTCGGATCGAGAAGGTCTCGGACCAGACGAAGCTCGTGAACGCCTGGGCCGCGGGCTTCGGCCCGAGCCGGCGCGTCGTCCTCTGGGACACCCTCCTCGACGGCCGCTTCTCCGACGAGGAGGTGGGTGTCGTCATCGCGCACGAGTACGGACACCACGCTCGGGCCCACCTGTCGAAGGGCCTGGCGTGGTACGCGCTCTTCGCGATTCCGGGAGCCTTCCTGATCGAGCTCCTCACGCGGCGGAAGGGTGGGATGCGGAACCCCGCCGCCGTCCCCCTCTCACTGCTCGTCCTCGTTGCGCTCCAGTTCGTCGCCTTGCCCGTCGACAACGTGATCTCGCGCCGCATGGAGGCCGAGGCGGACTGGACGGCGCTCGAGACGACCCGCCGGCCGAAGGCGGCCGAGCGCCTCTTCGCCGGGTTCACGCGCACGAGCCTGTCCGACCCCCACCCGCCGACGTGGTCGTACGTCCTGCTCGACTCCCATCCGACGATCGAGCAGCGAATCGCGATGGCCGAGGCCTGGGCCGCGCGCCGCGGGCGCTAGGAGCGCGGTCGGGGCCCCACGCGCTCGTCCGGTCGGGTCAGACGGCTCACGAGCAGAGCCCGTGATCCTGACGCGGGCATCGCACGCGACGCCCTAGCGGTCGGGCGTTCCGGGTGTCTCGGGGAGGTTCTTGATCCCCTGCGTGGTCGTCCACTTCGACCAGGAGTCGCTCATCGCGTCGAGCAGTTCCTTCATGAAGCGTGGGGAGAGGTTCACCCGCGACACGACCACTCCGGGCACGTCGCCCTCCTCGACCTCGTGGTCGATGCGCGCGAACGTGACCGTGAACTCGTAGTCCGAGAAGCTGATGTTGGCGAAGTTCGAGTAGACCCCGGCCAGATGGGCGGGATCGAGGTGGATGTTCAGCTGCCGCTCGACGCCGTCTCCGTTCACCGACGGGATACTACTCCCGTGCACACCCCCTTCACGCTCGGGCACTTCAGGGTCGCCGTCGGGGCGTTCTTCACAGCGCTCGCCGCAGGGACGGTCGACTTCTGGCTGACGCTCGACGAGAGCCTGTTCCAGTCGTTCTACCGGGGGACGGTCACGATCTCGCTGACCGGCATCGACTCGAAGCCCGACAACGTCGGCGGCGAGGTGGTCACGATCCTGCTGATCCTCGCCGGCATGGCAATCTACGGCTACCTGGCCAGCGCGATCGTGGAGCTGATCGCGCACGGCGTCCTCTCGGGCGCGGTGGTCGAACGGAGGAGGAAGCGCGCGATCGAGCGGCTGCGTGACCACTACATCATCTGCGGCTACGGCCGGGTGGGCCGGCGGATCGGCGCCGAGTTCCGCGAGGCCGGGGTCGAGTACGTCGTGCTCGACTTCAGCCCAGTGGCGAAGGAGGCCGCACAGGAGGACGAGGCGGTCTTCGTCGAAGGCAGCGGCACGGACGACGACGACCTCGAGGAGGCCGGGCTCGACCGCGCGCGCGGTCTCGTCGCCTCGAGCGACTCGGACGTCGACAATCTCTACATCACCGTCTCCGCGCGCGCGGCCCGTCCCGACCTGTTGATCGTCGCCCGCGCGTCCACCGGCGATGCCGCGCGGAAGCTCGAGCGCGCGGGAGCAAACCGCGTCGTGCAGCCGTATTCCTCCGCCGGCCAGGAGATGGCAAAACTCGTGCTCAAGCCGCAGGTCGCTGCCTTCCTCGACATCGTCTCGACCCACGGCGGCCCGGACCTTCGCTTCGAGGAGATCGAGGTGCAGCGGGCATGCGGCCAAGCCGGTAAGACGATCTCCGATCTGCGGATCCGCGAGCGGACGGGTGCCCTGATCATCGCGCTCCGGAAGGGCGACGGGACGTTCGACACGACGCCCGACCCCGGGGCCGTGCTCGACGACGGCGACGTGCTGATCGCGGTCGGAACCGAGCAGGAGCTGCTGGCGCTCGAGGAGATCTTCGCTCCGCGCGAGGCCCTTGCCGGGTAGCGCGGTCGATCGGCTGGCTGCCGAGCTCTCCGAGCTCGCGGGAGCGCCCGTCGAGCTCGAGCGCCCCGCCAAGGCCGAGCACGGCGATCTCGCGACGAGCGTCGCGCTTCGGGTCGCTCCGGTCCGGGGCCGGGCACCGAGGGAGGTTGCGGAGGAGCTGGCCGCGGCCGCGGTGGGTCTCGAACACGTCGAGCGTGCCGACGTTGCGGGGCCGGGCTTCCTGAACCTCTGGCTCGCCGGGAGCTGGTTCGTCCGCACGCTGTCGGAGGTCCTGGACGCGGGACCGGCCTTCGGCGGAGGCTTCGCCGACCCGGTCGAGCGGGTCCAGGTCGAGCTGGTCTCCGCGAACCCGACGGGGCCGGTGGTCGTCTCGGCGGCACGGAACGGCGCCTACGGCGACTCGGTGGCGCGGCTGCTCGAGTTTGCGGGGCACTCCGTGGAGCGCGAGTACTACTACAACGACGCCGGCCGCCAGATGGAGCGCTTCCGCGCCTCGGTCGAGGCCAGGCGGCGCGGGGAGGAGCCGCCCGAGGACGGCTACCACGGCGAGTACGTCCGAGAGCTCGCCCGCGCCGGCGGCGATCCGGTGCCGCCGATGCTCGCGCAGATCGAGCGCACCCTCGAGCGGTTCCGGATCCGCTTCGACACCTGGGAGCTCCAGAGCGAGCTGGAAGAACGAGAGGTCCCGGCCGCTCTAGCCCGGTTGGACACCTACGAGCGGGACGGTGCGATCTGGGCGCGGACGAGCGCCTACGGTGACGACAAGGACTGGGTCGTGATCCGCTCCACGGACGGCAAGCCCGGCTACTTCGCCGCCGACGCCGCTTACATGCTGAGGAAGTTCGGCCGCGGCTTCGACCGGGCGATTTACGTCCTCGGCGCCGACCACCACGGGTACGTCGGACGCCTGAAGGCCATCTCCCGCATGCTCGGCATCGACCCGGTCCGGGTCGAGATCCTCGTCTACCAGCTGGTGCACCTGTCGGTGCGCGGCGAGACGACGAAGATGTCGAAGCGCCACGGCGACGTCGTGACGCTGGACGAGTTCATTGACGAGGTCGGGGTCGACGCCGCGCGCTGGTACCTCGTCTCGCGCGGCCACGACCAGACGATCGAGATCGACGTGGATTTGGCCGCGGAGCGTTCTCAGAAGAATCCGGTCTACTACGTGCAGTACGCGCACGCACGCATCGCCGGGATCCTGCGGAACGCCGGGGACGCGCAGGCCGGCAGGGCGCCGCCCGGGGAGCTGGCTCCCGAGGAACGGGACGTCGTGAAGCGAATCGCCGAATTCCCGAGAGTCGTGCGGGAGTCCGCGGAGCGCCGCGCGCCCCACTCGATTCCGATCTACGCAATCCGGGTCGCTGACGACTTCCATCGCTTCTACCACCGGCACCGCGTGCTCGGGGGAGGGGAGTCCGAGAGCTTCCGGCTCGGACTCTGCCGCGCCGCCCAGACCGTGATCGCCCGCTGCCTCGACCTGGTCGGGGTGGAGGCGCCCGAGCGGATGTGA
>JACDAS010000299.1 GCA_013695295.1 Actinomycetota bacterium
GTCGACGCGTGGGCGCGATGGGCCGAGCCGAAGGCGTCGTTGACGAAGAGGTCCCGGCCGGCCGCGAGCTCCCGCGCGTAGCCGGGGTCGTTTTCCGTCTCCCCCGGGTGGAAACGCGTGTTGTCGAGCACTTCGAGCCGGTCGGCCGGAAGCAGCTCTCGTAGCCGTGCGCGCACCGGCTCGATCGAGAAGGCGGGATCCTCCCCCTTTGGCCGTCCGAGGTGGGAGCAGACCGCGATCCGCGCCGCTTCCCGGTCAAGGAGGAGCTTCAGCGTCGGCAGGGAGGCCCGGATGCGCGTGTCGTCGGCGACGGCGCCCTCCTCGAGCGGCACGTTCAGGTCGGAGCGCACCAGCACGTTCGCGCCTGCGACGTCGGCCTCGCGAACGGAGCGCGGACGGCGCAATGTTAGAGCTCCGTTCCAGAATTCTCTGGGCCTCTGCGGGCGTCCAGCCGCGCCTCACGACCGGCTACTCCGCAGAGACGTAAGCGACTTCTGGAACGGAGCACTAGAGCTTGGAGATCAGGTCGACGAGCCGGCACGAGTAGCCCCACTCGTTGTCGTACCAGCCGATCACCTTGACCTGGTTGCCGTTCGCCATGGTCGAGAGGCCGTCGACGATGCACGAGTGCGGGTTGCCGATGACGTCCGACGAGACGATCGGGTCTTCCGTGTACTCGAGGATCCCGGCCCAACCGCCCTTGTCCGCCACGGAGCTGAACGCGGTGTTCACCTCGTCCACGCTCGCCGGCCGCCCCAGCACGCAGACGAGGTCGGTGACGCTCCCGTCGGGAACCGGGACCCGCATCGCCATCCCGTCCAGCTTGCCCTTGAGCTCGGGGATCACGAGGGAGATCGCCTTCGCGGCGCCCGTCGAGGCCGGGACGATGTTCAGCGCGGCCGAGCGCATGCGACGCAGGTCGGGCTTGCCCTTACGGGTGAGAGCGATCTGATCCTGAAGCTGCTGCTCGGTGGTGTAGGCGTGGATCGTGGTCATGAAGCCGGACTCGATCCCGAAGTTGTCGAGCAGGATCTTCGCCATCGGGCCGACGGAGTTCGTCGTGCAGGAGGCGTTCGAGACGATGTGATGCTGCTCGGCGTCATAGGCGTCCTCGTTGACGCCCAGTACGATCGTCACGTCGGGGTCAGTCGCCGGTGCGGAGATCAGAACCTTCCTCGCTCCGGCCTCGAGGTGCTTGGAGGCGCCGGCCCGATCCGTGAAGAGACCGGTCGACTCGAGCACCACGTCGATGCCGAGGTCTCGCCAGGGCAGGGCCGCAGGATCCCGCTCGGCCAGCACGCGGAACGACTTGTCGTCGACCGAGATCCCGTCCCCTGTCGACTCGATCTCGGCGTCGAGGACACCGTGCGTGGAGTCGTAGCGCAGGACGTGAGCGAGGGTGTCCGGATCCGCCAGGTCGTTGACGGCGACGATCTCGAACCCGCCGTCCCGCTTCAGGTGCGCGCGGTAGAAGTTCCGGCCGATCCTGCCGAACCCGTTGATCGCGACCCGCGTGGCCATCAGGACTCCTCCCGCTCGATTGCGCGATCGAGTCTAGAGGTGAAGGTTCAGCAGGCGCCGAACTTCAGCGCGATGGCGCCCTTGCCGACGAGGCGCCGGCCGGTTCTGATCTCGATTGCATACCGGCCCTTCTCGAGGGCACCCTTCTGGCGGTGCAGCTCGAAGGCGGTGCGGCCCGCGACCCCGTCCTCCCACTTGAACGGGAAGACGAAGACCCGCTTGTCGTTGAAGTACCAGGTCGCGGTGCTCGCCACCTTGTCCTTCATCCCCTGGAAGCGCACGTAGGCGTAGAGCTTCACGATCGGCCTCGCCTTGCAGTAGGTGCCACGCTTGACCGCATCTGCGGGCGGCACGGCGGTCTTGGTCGCCCTGTTCGCCCACGCGATCACCTGAAGGCGCCCGGCGGTACCGGAACCGATCGAGATCGCCGGCAGGGCGAGGGCGAGCCCCAAGACGGCGATCAGGAAGATGCGCATCGGCCTAAGTAAGAGCACGCGGCTGCTCCGTGTCAAGGCGGGACGGCGATCACAGGATGGAGATCGGGGGAAGGTGCGGGCCGAAGCGCCGCTTGCATTGCCGTCTGGAGGGGTGCCGGCTAGCCGGCCCGAGGAGCGCGCCGCCGGAAGCGGGCGGGCCGCCGAGGCGCCGCTTGCGGCGCCGTCTGGAGGGCGTGCCGGCC
>JACDAS010000300.1 GCA_013695295.1 Actinomycetota bacterium
GGCTCGTATCCGACCACCCCGGTTCGGCCGCTCCGCGTGACGCCTGCGCCGTGGTGGCTCGGCGGGCAGAGGGAGGGTCTCGCGCTCCAGGCGGTCGCGCCGGCGCTCGCCTTTGCCGCGCCGACGGGGTTCCCCACGACGCTTCGGACGGCTGACGGGATCTTCAGCATCGAGCCGCTCGGCGAAGCACTCCCCCTGGGTGCCTACCCGCTCGCGATCATCCGCCCGGCACTTCGGACGGCGCTCCTCTCGTTCGGCCGTGGCGAGGCCTTCGAGACCTGGACGGCGAAGCGCCAGCAGGCGGCGCTCGGCCGGACGGTGTGCCTTCGGGATGACCTGCCGGAGACGGGCGCGGTCGACTTCGGCGCCTATCTACCCTTTCTCGAGCTGAACTTCTGACTCCGAGCCTCTATTGGAGGCTCGGCTCGAGGACGACCCGCCCCTTGCCGGCGTTCTTCGCGCTGTAGAGCGCCTGGTCGGCGCGCTGGAAGAAGCTGACCGGATCATCGTCAGGGCGTAGCTCGGCGACGCCGGCGGAGACCTGCAAGGAGCCGCTCGACTGCGGCGGAGCCGCGGCGATCGCGGACTGGAGACGGTGGTAGAGCTGGTCGGCGTCCTCGTGGGTCGACTCGGGCAGGATGACGCCGAACTCATCGCCGCCGACCCGGCAGGCGATGTCGGCCGACCGGACGACGTCGCGCACGCGCTCTGCGACCTCGGCGAGCACGGTGTCGCCCGCCAGGTGACCGATCCGGTCGTTGATGGCCTTGAAGTCGTCCAGATCGAAGACGAGCAGGGCGAGCCGCCGGCTGTAGCGGTGGCCGCGGGCGACCTCCCGCGCCAGCGTCTCGTGGAAGTAGCGCCGGTTGTGGAGGCCGGTCAGCGCATCGAGGTCCGCGAGCTGGCGCGCCTCCTGGAAGCGCTGGGCGTTCTCGATCGCCGGGCCTGAGCCCTGCGCGAGCAGCTCGAGCTCGGCCGCGATGTCGCTCCCGAGGACGCTAGGGTCACGGCGCGTCAGCACCGTCAGCAGGCCCATCGTGCCGCCGCTACCCCTGATCGGGACGGCGACGCCCGCTGTGACCTCGTTCTTCCCGGGCCCTCCCGGGAGGGCCTCGTAGACGATCGAGCAGACGCCGAGGCGGAGTCCGTGCTCGGGCGGGATCAGGGCGTACTCCTCGGCCTCCTCGGCAGCGAGACCCTCAGCCACCACGAGCGGCGCCTGCGACGGCCGGAGGAGCGTGATCAGCGCTGCGTCGACGCCGGACAGCGCTCCGGCGGCGGCGAGCGTCTTCGCGAGCGCCTCGTCGAGGTCGATCGAGCCGGCGAGCTCGCTGAAAAAGCGGCCGCGACGGGCCTCCTCCCGCGCCTGCCCGGCCACCGAGGCGAGCTCTACGCGCATCGCCTCCATCCGCTCGGTCAGCTCCCGGACGCTCTCGGCGGCGCGGTCCTCCGCACGCGTCCGCGAGCGACGCGCGAGGACGAAAGCGACCGCGACGGCGCTGCAGAGAATCGCCGTCAGCGCGGCGGTAGCAAGCGCAACGAGCACAGTGTTCACCGCAGGCTCCTGCCTAGCATCTCGACTTCTCTCCCGATGTTCCCACGGGGCCGCCGTGGTGGTGCTGGGAGCACTCTAGTGCCTAACGTGCATAGAGGTCTGCATACCTGACGTAAAGTTTTGTCGCGAGCGACCACCGGACGCTACGAGACGGCTTGGTTGAGCCAATTGACGGCCCTTTCTCGCTCTTGCTACCATGCCCAGCTCGGTTGGCAGGGGCCTCCCCCGCCGACCTTTGTTGTGTGAGCCCGAACAGGAGAGGTAGTGCCGACCGTCAATCAGCTCGTCAGGAAGGGCCGGAGCACGCCGCAGGCGAAGACCAAGACGCCGGCGCTGCGCGGCGCGCCGCAGAAGCGCGGTGTCTGCACGCGTGTGTACACGCACACGCCGAAGAAGCCGAACTCCGCCCTGCGGAAGGTGGCGCGGGTCCGCCTGACGAACGGGATGGAGGTCACGACCTACATCCCGGGTGAGGGGCACAACCTGCAGGAGCATTCCGTCGTGCTCGTGCGCGGCGGCCGCGTCAAGGACCTCCCCGGCGTCCGCTACAAGGTGATCCGCGCCGCTCTCGACTCCGCCGGCGTCTCCGATCGCCGCCAGGGGCGCTCGAAGTACGGCGCCAAGAGACCTTCCTAGTGCCCCGCCCAGCAACGTCCACCGGCCTCTGGCCCACGATCACGCGGCGCCATGCGTCGTCCTCAGTCGCCCCCGTATCCGGCGTCCGCCCTGTGCACGCTCCCTGCGTCCTAGCCTGGCTTGGTGCTCACGACCCAGAAGTCCGGCGACGTCACTGGACGAGGCACTAGTGCCCCGCCGCGCAGAGATCCAGGTCCGGACGATCGATCCCGATCCCGTGCACAGCTCCGTGCTCGTGACCCAGGTGATCAACAAGGTGATGACCCGTGGCAAGCGCTCGATTGCCGAGAAGATCGTCTACACCGCGCTCGACCGAGTCTCCGAGAAGACCGGCAAGCCCGCCGTCGACGTGCTCGAGCAGGCGATCAAGACGGTGACGCCGGTCCTCGAGGTCCGCTCCCGCCGGGTCGGCGGGGCGAACTACCAGGTCCCCGTGGAGGTGCCCCAGCGGCGCGCCCGCACCCTGGCCGTGCGCTGGATCGTCGGGTTCGCGCGCGATCGCCGGGAGAAGCGGATGGAAGACAAGCTCGCGGGCGAGATCATCGACGCGCTGAACCAGCAGGGCGGCGCCTTCAAGCGCAAGGACGACCTCTACCGGATGGCCCAGGCCAACAAGGCCTTCGCCCACTACCGCTGGTGAGCCTAATGGCCGATACGAAGACAGCGCTCGGACTCGACCGCGTTCGGAACATCGGGATCATGGCCCACATCGACGCGGGCAAGACCACGACCACCGAGCGGATCCTCTACTACACCGGCCGCACCCACAAGATGGGCGAGGTGCACGAGGGCGCCGCGGTGATGGACTGGATGGAGCAGGAGCAGGAGCGCGGCATCACGATCACATCGGCTGCCACGACTGCGTTCTGGCACGACTTCCGGGTCAACATTATCGATACGCCCGGGCACGTGGACTTTACGATGGAGGTCGAGCGGAGCCTTCGCGTCCTCGACGGCGCGATCGCCGTCTTCGACGCAGTCGCGGGGGTCGAGCCGCAGTCCGAGACGGTCTGGCGGCAGGCCGACAAGTACGAGGTGCCGCGCATCGCGTTCATCAACAAGATGGATCGGACCGGGGCGGACTTCTTCGCCGCCGTGCAGTCGATGGTCGAGCGGCTCGGTGCGCGCGCCGTCCCGGTGCAGCTGCCGATCGGCCAGGAGGAGCACTTCCGCGGCGTCATCGACCTCGTCGAGATGCGCGCGCTGGTCTGGCTGGACGACCTCGGCACCAAGTACGAGGTCGAGGACATTCCCGCCGAGCTCTCCGAGCAGGCGCACGAGTACCACCACCAGCTGATCGACGCCGTGGCAGACCACGACGTGGAGCTGATGGAGACCTATCTTTCAGACGAGGAGGCGGTTACGCCCGATCTGCTGCGCCGCGCGCTGCGAGCGGCGACTCTGGACACCTCCGTCACTGCCGTCCTCCTCGGGTCGGCGTTCAAGAACAAGGGTGTGCAGCCCTTGCTCGACGCCGTGATCGACTACCTGCCGAGCCCGCTCGACGTCCCGCCGATCGCCGGCTTCGACCCCCGCAGCGAGGGTGAGCTCTGGCGCCGCCCGGCGCTCGATGAGCCCTTCTCGGCACTCGCCTTCAAGGTGATGTCCGATCCGTACGTCGGCAAGCTGACCTACATCCGGGTGTACTCCGGCCAGGTCAACGCCGGCGACCGGGTGCTGAACACGACCACCGGCAAGACCGAGCGGATCGGCCGCATCCTCCAGATGCACGCGAACCACCGCGAGGAGCGCGAGTCGATCGGAGCCGGCGAGATCGCCGCCGCCGTCGGTCTGAAGTCGACGACGACGGGGGACACGCTCGCGATCGCCTCGGCGCCGATCGTGCTGGAGTCGATGGACTTCCCGGATCCGGTCATCTCCGTGGCGATCGAGCCCAAGACCAAGGGCGACCAGGACAAGCTCGGGGCCGGGCTCCAGCGTCTTACCGAGGAGGACCCGACGTTCCAGGTCCGCACGGACGAGGAGACTGGGCAGACGTTGATCTCGGGGATGGGCGAGCTGCACCTGGAGATCATCGTCGACCGCCTGCTGCGCGAGTTCAAGGTCGACGCCAACGTCGGCCGCCCCCAGGTTGCCTATCGCGAGACGATCCGGAACCCGGTGCAGAAGATCGAGGGCCGGTTCGTCCGCCAGACAGGCGGCCGCGGCCAGTACGGCCACGTCGTGATCGACATGGAGCCGACGGAGCCCGGCGAGGGGTACGAGTTCCAGGACAAGATCGTCGGCGGCAAGATCCCGCGCGAGTACATCCCCTCAGTCAACCAGGGGATCCGCGAGGCGATGGAGTCGGGCGTGCTCGCGGGCTTCCCGGTCGTCGATCTCCGAGTGAAGCTCATCGACGGCTCGTACCACGACGTGGACTCGAGCGAGATGGCCTTCAAGGTCGCCGGCTCGATGGCGTTCAAGAGCGCAATGCAGCGCGCGAAGCCGAAGCTGCTCGAGCCGGTGATGGCGGTCGAGGTGGTGACGCCGGAGGAGTACCTCGGCGACGTCATGGGCGACCTGAACTCTCGCCGCGGCCGTGTAGAGGGGCTCGAGCCGCGTGGCAACGCGCAGGTGATCAGGGCGCGGGTGCCGTTGGCGGCGATGTTCGGGTACGCGACCGACCTGCGCTCGACGACGCAGGGCAGGGCCACATTCACCATGCAGTTCGACCGCTACGAGGAAGTCCCAGCGACAATTGCTGAGGCAATTGTCGCTAATGAGGGATGAAGAGCCTGAATTTGTTGGTAATTCGTTGTTCTAGTTTTTACCGGAGGTAAAAACATGGCAAAGCAGAAGTTCGAGCGCACGAAGCCGCATCTGAACGTCGGCACGATCGGTCACATCGACCACGGCAAGACGACCCTGACCGCGGCGATCACGAAGGTCCTCTCCGAGCAGGGGACGAACACGGCCATCCGCGACTTCGCGTCGATCGACAACGCCCCCGAGGAGCGCCAGCGCGGGATCACGATCAACACCTCGCACGTCGAGTACGAGACGGCGAACCGCCACTACGCGCACGTCGACTGCCCCGGGCACGCCGACTACATCAAGAACATGATCACCGGCGCCGCGCAGATGGACGGCGCGATCCTCGTCGTCAGCGCGGCCGACGGCCCGATGCCGCAGACGCGCGAGCACATCCTGCTCGCCCGCCAGGTGGAGGTGCCCTACATCGTCGTAGCGCTCAACAAGGTCGACATGGTCGACGACCCGGAGCTGCTCGAGCTGGTCGAGATGGAGGTGCGCGAGCTGCTCGCGAAGTACGAGTACCCCGGCGACGACCTTCCGGTCATCCAGGTCTCGGCGCTGAAGGCGCTCGAGGGCGACGAGGAGTGGACGCCGAAGATCCTCGAGCTGATGGAGGCGGTCGACTCCTACATCCCTGAGCCGACCCGCGACGTCGACAAGCCGTTCCTGATGCCGATCGAGGACGTCTTCACGATCACCGGCCGCGGCACCGTCGTGACGGGCCGGATCGAGCAGGGGAAGATCAAGTCGGGCGACGAGATCGAGATCGTGGGGATTCACCCCAAGACCGAGAAGACGGTCGTCACCGGGCTCGAGATGTTCCAGAAGACGCTCGACTTCGCGCAGGCGGGCGACAATGCCGGCGCCCTGCTGCGCGGGATCAAGCGCGAGGACATCGAGCGCGGACAGGTGCTGGCCAAGCCCGCCTCGATCACCCCGCACACCCAGTTCAAGGCCGAGGTCTACGTGCTCTCGAAGGACGAGGGCGGGCGCCACACCCCGTTCTTCGACGGCTACCGGCCGCAGTTCTACTTCCGGACGACAGACGTCACCGGCTCGATCAAGCTCCCGGAGGGTCAGGAGATGGTCATGCCGGGCGACAACACGAACATGGACATCGAGCTGATCCAGCCGATCGCCATGGACCAGGGACTCCG
>JACDAS010000025.1 GCA_013695295.1 Actinomycetota bacterium
CGGCTGAAGCCCGAGGTGCTCGCGGTGACGATCGGCGAGCGGAACATCCACGAGTTCGCGCGCATGTCGGTGACCCGTGCGCTCGCCTTCCTCGAGGACCTGCGGCTGACCGAGGTCGAGCAGCTGATCGGCGCCCGGATCATCAAGGAGATCCGCGAGCGGCTGACGTTCCTCGACAACGTCGGGGTCGGCTACCTGCAGCTCGACCGGGCCGCGGCCACGCTCTCGGGCGGCGAGGCGCAGCGGCTGCGGCTCGCGACCCAGATCGGCTCCCAGCTCGTGGGCGTTCTCTACATCCTCGACGAGCCCTCGATCGGCCTGCACCAGCGAGACAACAATCGTCTGATCGGCACGCTCGAGCGGCTGCGCGACCTCGGCAACACGGTGCTCGTGGTCGAGCACGACGAGCAGATGATGCGCGCCGCCGACCACCTGGTCGATATGGGCCCGGGCGCCGGCGAGCACGGGGGCCGCGTCGTCGCCGAGGGCACCGCCGAGCTCGTCGAGCGGAACCCCGCTTCCGTCACCGGCCAGTTCCTCTCCGGCCAGCGGGCGATCGCCGTGCCGCACCGCCGTACCGCCGACAGCGGGTCGTTCTGGGTCCGCGGCGCCCGGATGCACAACCTGAAAGGGATCGACGTCGAGTTTCCGGTCGGCAAGCTCGTCTGCGTCACCGGCGTCTCGGGCTCCGGCAAGTCGACGCTCGTGAACGAGATCGTCTACAAGGCGATCGCGAACCGGCTCAACCGCCTGCGCGTCAAGCCGGGCGAGCATGAGTCCTGCGAGGGGATCGACTGCTACGACAAGGTGATCGACATCGACCAGCGGCCGATCGGGCGCACCCCGCGCTCGAACCCCGCCACCTACACAGACCTCTTCACGCACATCCGCGAGCTCTACTCGCTGACCCCGGAGTCGAAGGTGCGCGGCTACAAGCCTGGCCGGTTCTCCTTCAACGTCCGGGGCGGCCGCTGCGAGACCTGCAAGGGCGACGGGACGATCAAGATCGAGATGCACTTCCTCCCGGACGTCTACGTCCCGTGCGAGACCTGCGGCGGCAAGCGCTACAACCGCGAGACGCTCGAGGTGCGCTTCAAGGGCAAGTCGATCGCCGACGTGCTGGAGATGTCGGTGGAGGAGGCACTGCGCTTCTTCGCGAAGATCCCGAAGCTCCGGCGGCGGCTGCAGACCCTGCACGACGTCGGGCTCGACTACGTCTCACTCGGCCAGCCGGCGACGACCCTGTCCGGCGGCGAGGCCCAGCGGGTGAAGCTGGCCTCGGAGCTCTCGAAGGTTGCCACCGGCCGGACGCTCTACATCCTCGACGAGCCCACGACAGGCCTGCACTTCGCGGACATCGAGAAGCTGCTCGAGGTGCTGCAACGCCTCGTCGACTCGGGCAACACGGTGCTCGTGATCGAGCACAACCTGGACGTGATCAAGCAGGCCGACTGGCTCGTCGACCTCGGTCCGGAGGGCGGCGAGGCGGGGGGTGAGCTGATCGCCGTCGGCACGCCGGAGCAGGTGGCCGAGGTGGAGGACTCCTTCACGGGGCAGTTCCTGCGCGGGGTGCTGCCGGCTGTGGCTGCGGCGGCCTGACGCGCTGACGGCGCGGCGGCCGAACGCCGAGCGCCCGGGGAAACCGGGCGCTCGGACGGACGGGCGGACGGACGGGCGGACCTAGTTCCTGATCGTGTTGCTCGTGCCGGCGATGTAGCACCCGCCGACCTGGGCCTTCGACATCACGAGCCGCAGCCGCAGACCGCGCCTGAGCTTCGCGGTGAAGGTCGACGAGGTGGTCATCGTGCCGGGCAGCGTGCTGGCGACCGGCACGGCGACCCGCAGCGCGACGCTCCTCACGAAGACCCAGCGGACGAGCGTGGAGTTGTAGCGCTGGAGCGCGACGAAGCGACCCTTGAACGACTGGGCGGCGGTGACCCGGACGCGGTAGCGGTTCAGCGCGGTCTTCGTGAGGCTGATGCGCGGGCGCACGTTGACCTGCGTGGTTGGGCTGTTGACACTTCGGTAGCTGGCGCCGTAGGTCGTGTTCACCGAGGGCTGGGCGGCGAAGCTGAACGCCCCACCGGCCGCGGTCGTCGCGCTGGCGACCTTCGCCGGCGTGGTCTGGCCGCAGGGCTGGGCGAGTACCGAGACGGTCTCGCCGGCAGTCTGCGAGGAGAGGTTCCCCGAGACGGTCGTCCTGCCGAGGTATGTGACCCTGAGCGGCGCCGCCGCAAAGGTCAGCGAGAGGGGAGCGGCGCTGGCGTCGATCGTGCCGCGGAAGTTCTTCCCCTTCTGGACGGCCGGGTCCGAGTAGGAGTACTTGCCGGCCTTCGTGATCTGGCACGAGCCGCTCTGGCCGGTGGCGATCACGAGCGGCTGTGTGCACGAGATGCCGTCGGTCGACACGAACGCGACCGTGTGCGAGGCGCTGTCGTTGTTCGTCCAGCGCACCGTGTCGAACTGGGCGAGGCGCACCGACGAGGGATTGAAGCCCTGGTTGGTGATGGCGACGTTCGTGGTCGACGCCCCGCTCGACGCGACGGCGACGGCGACAGCGACGGTGACGGCAGCGGCGAGCGCTGTGGTCACGATCAGGAATCTACGCATGGAAATGGTCCTCCTTTAGCTAGTTGAAGTCCGAAGACTCGGGCCGACGTCGCCTCCGGTCTGAGCTGACCGGATGCGGTGCGTCTGCTCCTAGGAAGACGCGGAAACCCGCCGAAACTTGCGTCCTGCTGTGATTGCCGGCCGTTGCTCGCCGCGGCCGACGCGGTGTAGGTGGACCTCCTGCCCCGCGCCGCCGCACAGCGAAACCGGAAGTAAGCTCACCGGCGTGGTCGGTGCCGGCGCATCCGCTTCGCAAGGGTCGGGATCGCTCGACCGCGAGTGGTGGCTGCGCGCGCTGCTCGTGCTCCAGCGACCGCGCCCCGTCTTCGCAGCGCTCGCCGACGACTCGGACGAGGCGGCAGGCGCGCGGCAGGAGCCGGTCACCGCGCTCGTCTTTCTCGCGGGGATCGGGTCGGTCCTCGCCACCGGCGCGGCGGGCAGGCTCCTCGACAACCCCTCCGACGACTACGACGCGCTGCTGATCGCCGTCTGGGCGATCGTCGGGGGCGGGATCTACGGTATCGCGAGCTACTTCGTCTTCGGCGGGGTCGTCCTAGGACTGCTGCGGGCACTCGATTCTCGGGCGAGCTACCGGCAGGCGCGGCACGCGCTCG
>JACDAS010000029.1 GCA_013695295.1 Actinomycetota bacterium
GCTCGGCGACGTCCCGCGCGACGAGCTGCCGCCCTGGTACGCCGCCGCCGACGCCTTCGTGATGCCCTCCCGGTCCGAGACCTGGGGCATGGCGATGAACGAGGCTGCCGCCGCCGGACTTCCGCTGGTCGCGAGCGAGGCTCCCGGAGCGGGGTACGAGCTGATCGAGGAGGGCGTCAACGGCTTCCGGGTCCCGGTGGACGACGAGCGGGCCCTGCACCGCGTCCTCACGCGGGTGGCCGCCGACGAGGCCTGGCGGGCGGAGGCGAGCCGGCGCTCGCTCGAGCTCGTCTCGGGTTTCACGCCGGAGGGCTGGGCGGATGCGGTCGAGACGCTGGCGCGGCGCCTCTTCGACGCACGCGGAGGGCCGGCGCAGGCGCATTGACTCACCGGGGCAAGCTCGAGACGACCCGCCGGAGAGTCGCGTACGCCTCGGCGAACGGCTCCCAGGCGTGCATGCCGACCAGGTACGTCGTTCGACCTGTACGCCAGCGGAAGACCACATGGTTGCCCTGACTGCCGCCGGTCGGGTACGGCGGCGCGAGCGCGACGGTTCCGGCCCTCCCGCCCCAGACAACGCGTCCGAAGTAGACCGGCCGCTGCCGGTCCTCGTGCACGAGCCCGTCGCGGGGCCGCGTCACGCCACCGGTCGGCCAGACGAACCGGGTCCCGAGCGGCTTCTCGCCCACGGCCGCCTCGACCTCGACGTGCAGGATCCTCGGCGGCCGCATCAGCTCGGGCTTCCCGGGGATCTCGCCTCCACGCTCCATTCCGAAGATCCCGCTCACCGGCCTGGGTGCGCCGGGATACGTCCGCCAGCCCGGAATGCTGGGCGAGAGGAAGACGCGGGGAATTCTGGTCGGGCACGCCGGCGCCAGGGTGGCGTCGCTTCGGCACGTGCGCAGGGCCGCCGCCGGCGTCGGCATGAACGCGAGGCGCACATAGCGCCGGGGTAGCCCCCTCGAGGCGCTCTGGAGCCACGCGAGCGCAGTCTTGCCCGGCAGCACGTCTGAGGCATCCGGGCCGGGCGCGATCCAGATGGCCACACCTTGCGCCTCCCAGAGAACGCGGGTCCCGTCCGTGAAGGCCCCGCGCAGGTCTCGCTCGCCGTAGGGCGTCGTCCCCGGCGGGCGCTGCCATGGCTCCGTCGCCCAGATCGTGAAGCGCGTGAGGGGCGTCACGCCGACCCAGGCGCTTCCGGTGCAGCCGTCGAGCGCGTAGCCTGCGACCTCGACCACGCGCGCGACCCAGCCGCCGTTGACCGTTTGAGCCCAGGAGCCGGGGACGGCGCACTCCTCGACCGACGTGTTGGCCGCGCCCGATCCGCTAGCCGTGAGCACCACGGCCGCGATCCCCGCGAGCAGAAGGCTCCTGCAGCGTGCGAGAAGCACGAGGCGACTCTACCCGCCGCCCTTAACAGGATCTTCCGAGGTCTCGGCTAGGCTCAGCGGCCGTGGCGAGCGCCGTTCACGCTCCCGCGGGCAGCGAGCTCCCGGTGCAGGTGATCCGCCCCTCGCGCGGCTGGGGCGTCCTCGACCTGCGCGAGCTCTGGCGCTACCGGGAGCTGCTCGCCGTCTTCACCTGGCGAAACGTCCTCGTCCGCTACAAGCAGACCGTGCTCGGGATCGGCTGGGCGCTGCTGCAGCCGTTCTTCCTGATGGTCGTCTTCAGCCTCTTCTTCGGGCGGGTCGGCGGCCTGCAGTCGCGCACGAACGGGATTCCCTATCCGATCTTCGTGTACGTGGCCCTGCTGCCGTGGACGTTCTTCCAGAACGCGGTCACCCAGTCCTCGCTCAGCCTCGTCGGCAATGCGAACCTGCTGCGGAAGATCTACCTGCCGCGAGTGATCCTCCCGCTCTCGACGGTGCTGACGGCGCTCGTCGACTTCGCCGTCGCCTCGGTGGTGCTCTGGGGGCTGATGGTCTACTACGGCGAGTACCCCGAGCCGCTGCGGCTACTCGTGCTGCCGGCCCTCGTCGCGCTCGCATTCCTCACAGCGCTCGGCGTCGGGCTCCTGATCTCGGCCCTCAACGTCGCCTACCGCGACGTCCAGTACGTCGTGCCGTTCCTCGTCCAGATCTGGCTCTTCGCCTCCTTCGTCGCCACCCCCTCGAACGTCTTCCCGGAGCCCTGGCGGACGATCTGCGGGCTGAACCCGATGGCAGGCGTCGTCGAGGGATTCCGCTGGGCACTCCTCGGCCGCGGCGAGGCGCCGGGCGGGCTGATCGCGATCTCCGTCGCCGTCTCACTCGCGCTGCTCGCCGGCGGCGCCCTCTACTTCAGGCGCATGGAGCGCACCTTTGCGGATGTCGTCTAGAACGGCAGTCGTCACCGGCTCGAGCGGGCTGATCGGCTCCGAGACCGCCGCCTACCTCGACGCCCGCGGCTGGCGCGTGCACGGGGTCGACAACAACATGCGCCG